>JBEKJA010000060.1:0-11015 GCA_050011475.1 Syntrophales bacterium | reverse complement strand
TTTGCACGGAGCCAACAGACTGGCCAGCAATTCTCTTCTGGAGGCTATTGTTTTTGCCCACCGTACTTTCCTCAAAATATCAGACATATTCGAACAGACTCCGGAGGACCTTGAACCCATACCGCAATGGGATCCGAAGGGTGCAACGGAAAGTGATGAATCCGTTGTCGTATCCAACAACTGGGATGAAATCAGACGCAGCATGTGGAATTATGTTGGAATCGTACGATCCGACAAGCGTCTGGAGAGGGCCCAGCGCCGCATTGACTTAATCCGAAGGGAAATCGACCAGTATTATAGAGACTTTCTTATCACCAGAGACTTGCTTGAATTAAGGAATATTGCTGTAGTTGCCAGGTTGATCAATGCATGTGCCAGAATGAGAAAGGAAAGTCGGGGTTTGCATTTTAACCTTGATTATCCCCAGCCGGATAATGTGAAGTGGATGAAGAACACCATTATTGAAGGCAGATCACTTGACAATGATCAATAAACTCATCCCCGAATAGGTCACCCTGAACCAAACACCTTTGCCACCCTGAACTTGATTCAGGGTCTATGGTGTGACATGCAACGCCGCTGAATAGATCCTGAATCAAGTTCAGGATAACCCCGCGGCATGCCATGGCGCAGGGAAAAGGTTCATAGGCAAGGCGGGCGATTCCTGAGGACTGCGGCGTACTATGTCGTACGCCGCAGTGACGAAGGATGAAGCCCAACGAAGCATATGGAGCTTTTAACAAGCCATTACCAGTTCAGTTCGACTTTGCCCAACACACTCTGAAAATACAGTTTGAAATGCACCGGACCGTTTGTATCGACTCCGGCGAGAGGAGGAAATTTTATACTGTATAAAACGCCATAGTATGGGTTGAGGTAAGGGAAAAAAGCTTCCATGACAGGTGTGATTTTCTTGAATCGCCTGATATCGATGGGATTGATCCTCTGCCCTTTTCCATCAACCAAATAAACGGACCAAATGGATGTGGGTTTATCAATATCGTTCGAATCCATATCAGGAATATATGCATAAATAAAAAATTCAGTGAATTCAGAAGCCAGGACACTTTGCGCGGATTCTTTCTGCTGCCTTTGTTCTGAACTGGGTTCATAAAGTCTGCCGTATTCATCCAGGTAGGCCTTATTGAACGAAGGGCTCTTGTATGTTGCACTTATATGAACCCGCGTTTCGAATTGAGAATAAACGATTTGGCTGCGTGTCCATTTTTGCAATTCCATGAGATATGCATTGGAAATACCCTTTTCCTCAGCCATGTCAATATACGGGTTGATATACTGGCATGCACTCAGAAATAGCAGAAAGATGATGGGAAGGAATGCTCCAATCTTTTTCATTTGCCGCCTCCGAATATTCTCTTGAAAATGAAGTCAATATTCACAAGAAAGTTCCTGACCTGAAATATTCGATTCATTTCCACAGCGCTCAGATAGGACATCACGGTTTTATCATTCAAAAGCAAATCCCTGAAGAACGCCCCCTTCTGCCAAGATTCCATGGCATTTCCCTGAACAACCGCATATGCGTCTTCCCTGGTCATTCCCTTCTCAATAAGAGCCAGCAGCATCATCTGGGAGAAAATCACACCATGTGTCATATTGATATTCGCCGCCATCCGCTCCGGGTATACGATAAGTTTCTCAATTATCCCCTCAAATCGGGTCAACATGAAATCCATAAGAACGTTTGCATCCGGTCCAATGACCCTCTCAACGGATGAATGACTGATATCACGCTCATGCCATAAAGGCACATTCTCCAATGAGGCCATTGCATAAGATCGCATAAGTCTGGCCAATCCGGATAAATTCTCAGAAAGAACCGGATTCCTTTTATGAGGCATTGCAGAGGACCCTTTTTGCCCGGGTGAAAAATACTCCTCGGCCTCCCTGACTTCCGTTCTTTGCAGATGCCGTATTTCCTGGGCAAATTTGTCTATTGACGATGCGGTGATCGCAAGAGCTCCGAAATACTCTGCATGGCGATCTCGCTGAATGATCTGGGATGATACCGGGGCCGGATGAAGACCGAGTTTATCGCACACATATTTTTCTACCATAGGGTCAATGAAGGAATAGGTGCCGACCGCACCGGAAATTTTTCCGACGCTGATGGACTCTTTTGCCCGCTCCATACGAATCTTGTTCCTGCGCATTTCTTCAAACCACAAGGCCATTTTCAGTCCGAATGTGATTGGTTCCGCATGTATGCCATGCGATCGGCCGATCATGATCGTCTCTTTATGCAGGATGGCCTTATCCTTCAGGACTTTCAACAGCTTCTCCATGTCATCAAGAAGAATATCGGCCGAATCTTTTAATAGCAGGGCAAAAGAGGTATCCAGGATATCGGAAGAGGTCAATCCCATATGAATAAATCTGCCATCCTCACCGACTTTCTCAGTTACACTGGTCAGAAAGGCTATGACATCATGCTTCGTTTTCTGCTCTATTTCTTCGATTCTCTTGATATCGAATGCCGCCCTCTGTTTGATATTTATCAGGGAATCCCGAGGTATTCGACCCATTTCCGCCATGGCTTCACAGGCCAGGATCTCTATATCCAGCCATTTTTGATAACGGTTTTCCGGCCCCCAGATGCGGGTCATCTTCTCTCTTGAATATCTTGGAATCAAAGTTATCATCCTCCATCTGTATGAATCGGGAACGCTGACGCAGCCATTGACTTTCAATGGCTATATGACATCTGGAAACAGCAATTATTTGACATTTATTAGTATGTTAGCACCAAGCAGTCAAGCCTTTTGGATAATATTTTTTAGAAAAGAACCGTTTCCATTTAGATACTAATTCGATTTGTGAAATAGAGGATGTTGATGTATGTAATCGCAGCAACAGGAGAATTCATATGAAGGAGGATGGCTTGAGAATAGATTCTCATGTTCATATCCTGCCGGAGAAACGTCTGGTCGGAATTATGCGCTGGATCAAGCGTGCATTTCCCGATCATCCTATCAGTCTTGATGTAACGAAAGAGCATATTCTTTCCGATATGAAATCCCTGGGGATTACCCACTTTTTTAACCTTGCATATCCTCTTCACAATGAAGAAATGGCATCGCTTAACGCCTGGAATATCCAATTCTGCAGGCAGACTCCCGGTGCCATTCCATTTGCCAGTCTGCATCCGGATACTGAACGTAAGGAGGATATCGCAGGAACGCTCCTCAAGGAAGGCTTCATCGGCTTCAAATTCCATCCTTTCATTCAGCGGTTTGACCCCTGGGACGAGCGTATGTATGATTTATATGCCTATCTTCAGGAAGTGGGGCGTCCTGTCATGTTTCATACGGGTTTTGAAAATTTCTACGGAATGCCGATGCCTGTCTCCCGGCTCCAGGATCTGCTTGAATTATTTCCAAGCCTCCCCATGGTTTTTGTACATATGACTTTCCCTGAACTGACCTGGGTATACAGAATGCTTGACGCTCACTCGAACCTTTACCGTGATGCCACCAATGTCCTTGCCTTTCTGAGACCAAAATACAAATTCTGGGCGGAAAGTATGCCCGATGCTGATAAGGTCAGGGAAGACCTTCTCAAAGGATTGGAAAAATATGCAGGACGGATATTCCATGGTTCGGATCACCCGGCGGGTATGGGAGGCCTTGCCGAGATTTATGAGGATCTGGATGGTCTTCCGATTAGTCCAGGCGCCAGGGAATTTCTCCGCTGGAAGGCGGCAAAATCCTTTATTGAAGAATTTGTGCCTGATTTCGACTGGAACCGGCATTTGTGATGCCGCCCTGATCATTTTATAAAGGAGCATGTGAACTATGACAGATACCGGCTTGATCGAAGCAATGACCCGGCCAGATTTTTATCCCAACCATCCGGATACCGTTGAACTGTTGCAGACCCATATATCCTTCATCTTCATTGCAGGGGAGGAAGTTTACAAACTTAAGAAGGCGGTTGATTTCGGGTTCCTGGATTTCACAACCCTTGAAAAACGAAAATTCTATTACAATGAGGAGCTTCGCCTGAACCGCCGCCTGGCGCCGGACACCTATATTGAAGTCCTCCCCATTTCGAAGGATGAGCGGGGTATGTTTGCTTTTGGCGAGGGTAAGCGCATCGTGGAATATGCTGTGAGGATGAAAAGGCTGCCCGCCGAAAAAATGTTAAAAGTCCTTCTTGCCAAAGGTTTGATAAAAGAAGACGTGATGGATGACATCGCAAAAAAAGTTGCCGCCTTTCATAAAGAGGCGGCTACGGGAGGAAGGATTGATGAAATCGGCGGCCTGGAAACCGTGCGTTTTAATCATAAGGAAAACTTCGAGCAAACCCTTCCCTACGTTGGGTTCACCATCCCTCGACGCCAATTCGACTTCATTCGGGACTATGTGCATCATTTTCTTTTCAGCCATGCAGGCTTGTTCAAACAGAGGGTAGCCAATCATAAAATTAGGGATTGCCACGGCGATCTTCATCTTGAGCACATTGTCGTGGATAACGGCATTACGATATTCGACTGCATCGAGTTTAATGAGCGGCTGCGTTTTGAAGATGTTGCCGCCGAGGTGGCTTTTCTCGCCATGGATCTCGATTACAATGGTTACCCGGCTTGCGGAGAATCGTTTGTACATGCATATGTCAGACATGCTGATGAACCGGAAGTGCTGCAGCTTCTCAATTTCTTCAAATGTTATTATGCCTATGTCCGTGGCAAGGTTATAGGATTTCGCACCCGCGACGATGCCATTTCCGAACCGCTGCAGCAGGAAGCGGCTCGGACCGCTGCCGGATATTTTGACCTTGCCTATACATACGCCGCCCGAATTGAAAAACCTGCCCTGATCATTACGGCGGGACTGATTGGATCCGGGAAAAGTGTCCTGGCCAGAAGTCTGGCAAATCGTCTTGGCGCGGAAATCATTCAGATGGATACCCTCAGAAAAGATTTATTGGGTATCTCGCCCACGGAAAGACACCTGGAAGATTTCGGAAAGGGAATTTATAGCAGCAATATTTCAAAAAATACTTACGATGAAGCTTTGAGGCGGGCAATATCTCTCATACAAACAGGTACATCCGTTATTATCGATGCATCATTCAAGAAAAGCACGGAAAGGCTCATTTCGGCTAAGGCGGCTCACGCGGCCGGTGTGGATTTCTTTATTGTCGAGTGCGCATGTCCCGACCGGATCATCGGGGAACGGCTGAAGCTACGATCTGCCGACCTCAATGAACCGTCCGATGGAAGATGGGATATATTTCAGGCACAAAAAAAGGATTATGAGACTATTACCGAATTCCAGTGGGATATTCATTTTGTGATTGACACGGAAAAGAAGCTTGAGGATTCCACGGATGAAGCCCTTCGACTGATCCGGCATATCAACCAGGTGGATCAAGCAGATGTAATGTGTTAATACTTGGAATTAAGAGGTTTTGCTGTCGGTGATGACGCTGCTGCCGTTTTCTCCTTTTCTTCATCAAGGCGGCGTTTCGTCTCCTGGATAAAGTAAGCCACCTTGTAATCCAGGCCCAGACCGGCGTAATCTTTTTGTATCGTTTCAAATCGATCCAGTGCCGCTTTATATTGTTTACGCTTGAAATAGAAGTGTCCGATGTAGAACTCTTGCTCCGCGAGCGACTGACGACATTCACTGATCTTTTTTTCTGCAAGAAATGACAGCTTCGATTGGGGAAACCTGCTAACCAGCCGATCAAATTCTTTAAGGGCCTTAATGGTATCCGTCTGGTCCCTGTCTATGGACGATATCTGGTTATAGTGGCACAATCCAAGCTGATACATCACATAAGGGAGATTTTCATTGGTCGGATGCATATTAAGGAAATCCGTATAAGCCAACTCCGCTTCCACATACTCCTCATTGCTGAAGTGGGAATCTGCAATACCCAGCTCGGCCAGAATGGCCAACTCACTTAATGGATATTCTTCCTTGACACGCTGGAAAGCTTCAACGGCTT
This sequence comes from Syntrophales bacterium, assembly GCA_050011475.1. Taxonomy (GTDB): domain Bacteria; phylum Desulfobacterota; class Syntrophia; order Syntrophales; family JBEKJA01; genus JBEKJA01. Next base: position 5,039 of record JBEKJA010000060.1, on the reverse strand, counting down.
TATCGTATTTTCCGTTTTTGTATGCATCATTTCCCTTCTGATACATGATTTCCGGGGTTTCTTTGGTCGGCTCAACCTTACCCCACAGTTTATTCCACCAGGCACAACCGGTTAACGCTGCAATCATTAAAATACATGCGCAGACATATGCAGTTTTTGTTTTATTGCTCAAAGTATCTATCCCATTCGGAATTTTAAAAGGTATCGGCCCGTTTAAAGCGCTTTTTTGATGAATGCCTCAAGCCTCTCTTTGGGAACGAGACCGATCAGGGTATCAAAAAGCTTGCCGTCCTTGAAAAGCATCAATGCCGGGATACTTCGAATACCATAGGTTTCTGATATCCTGGGATTCTCATCCACATTGACTTTTCCTACTATCACCCTCCCCTGGTATGTTTCAGCAATTTCTTCAACAAGCGGGCTTATCGCCCGGCACGGACCACACCAAGGAGCCCAGAAATCAACCAGTGCAGGCTTATCAGCTTTAATAATGTCTTCCTCGAAACCAGCATCCTCGACTTTCTTTACAAAATCACCGCTTCCCATGATGTCTCTCCATTCAGATTATAACCGTCACACGGTTCGTGTATCTATGTCATACCATCGGCTCATCTGTCAATTCGGAATTCCAAACAATCTGCGTTCTTTGACAGGACTGCCACCCTCTGATATACAGATGGGAAACTCCGCCGGAGGTCCTGTCATGGCGCCATTGGGCATTATTACTGGTACTATTTCATTTAAGCCGAAAAACCTTTCCATCAGCTTGAAGAAAAGGATTATGACCACCCCCTTCGGCGGAACGACAGTCTTTTACAGCAATCGTCTCATCATGATCCCCCGGCATGGCGTGGAAGCAGGCATCGTCATCCCTCCACATCGCATCAATCATCTGGCTAACATTCACGCCTTCAAGGTAATGGGTTGCCATGAAATTGTGGGCCTCCATTCCACGGGTTCAATGAACATGTCTATACCGCCCGGCAGTATAGTGGTGCCGGACGACTTTATTTGTTTAGGATCATTCCCCACGGTCTTTGAAGAAAATGTCAACCACATCGTCCCCTCCCTGAGCCGGACAGTCCGAAAGAAAATTCTTAATGCGTCCAAAGCATGCGGCTTACCCGTCAAGGATGGAGGCACTTACTGGCAGACGCGAGGACCCCGGCTTGAAACTCCAGCGGAGATAAAAATGATGGCGCAGTTTGCTGATCTCATCGCTATGACCATGGCAAGTGAAGCCATTTCAGCCAGTGAATTCGGCCTCCGTTACGCCTCACTATGTTCGGTTGATAATTATGCAAATGGCATTACAGACAGGAAGCTGACCATGGAATCGATCCGCCGTTTCGCCCACCGCAATACTGCGGCCCTCAATAAGATCATCCTCCGGTATTTGGAAATGTACAGCTCTTAATTCCCCTTGTCATTGCGACCTTTCCTCTCATTTGTCAATGCGAGCGAAGCGCGGCAATCTTACCAATTGACTGACCCGTTTTGATACCTGCCAATTGCCAACTCGACTGCCAACCATAGCCAACGATGAATCAATCTGCACAAACAGTGGTCGACTTATGGGTAGATCCGATGTGTTACCCCTCATGGAACTGTACAAGTAACATTCAGGAAGAGTTCATCTATAAAGAAAATGCAATGGTTGAAAGAATAAAGATAACACTTGGTCAACTAGCAATAAATCAGCGTAAAAACGGGATACAATCCGTAACTTCTTCTCTTTTTCCTCCTTCTGCTGAAGACCCGGCGGGTGTCAAAAATCCTCCGGGGCTTCCCTTTTGGTGTCATTTATAAGATTGCCACGGTTGCTTTCTCACAGCCTTGCAATGACTGCTTTTAACAAGCCGTCAGAAGGCGCCGAGCTGGCAAGGCTTTACCTTGATCTTCAGGGCTTCGCATGCCGCCGCGACCCTCATACGGGGTATTTTGAAGCTGTCTGCTATTCGCCATGCCTCCGCGCACGGAAGGCGATCTTTTCTTACTCCGCTGAGGATTGCGTTCTCAAGTTCTTTACTTACGGATTTTGCGGCTTTGACAACCATTTTCTCAGGACTGTAGCCAAAAAGACCGAGTTGGCATCTGACAATATTGATCTCCATTATATCGATTGCAGTTCCAACCTCTTGCATCCCCATGCTTTTCCGCTCAGCGATTTCTGTTGCGGAAATGCAGGAAATATTACCTGCGACAGTTGCTTTTTTTATCGCGTCCGATAAGCTCTTTGGAACTTTTGTCTCCGGAGGATGCTTTGTTTTGAAGTTTCCCTTGCCTGCACGGGTCATGACGTTCCTCCTATGATTTCATAATTTTTTCGATCCAAAGGTTGAAAGAACTTTCGCGTTGATCGTCTTGAAACCAGCATCTTCGGCCAGCTTCTCCGCTTTTTTGGCCTCGTCTGCATCAATGACAAATACAGCTCGATGAGAAGGTTCGATGATAAAACCGTATGCATTGTTGATGTTTATATTACCGCCGGCCAGAAGCTGGGTCAGATGATCAAGGCTTCCGGGGTCATCACCAATCATGAGAGCGAGGACTTTCCTGGGATGAACCATCATCCCCGCTCTGCTCAAGGCTTGTCTGGCATACTTTGGTTTGTTGACAATCAGATTTATCACGCCGAACGTATCGGACGTGGAAATTGATATAGCCCGGATATTGATTTTTTCTTTTGCAAGAATTCTGGTCACAGCGGCGAGCCTTCCCGGCCTGTTCTCTGCAAATACTGATATCTGCTCAATCAGCATCAGTCTTTTCTCCTTTCAGATATCCTTCCGATTGTCGATGACCCGTAATGCTTTACCTTCACTTTTCGGAAGACTGTTTTGTTCAACGAGATCCACCCTGGGGGTTATCAGGATCTCACTTTTCAATTCATCGATAATACGCCGACGAAGTGTTTCAAGTTGCTTCATATCGCCCAAAAAATAATTCCGATCCACTTCGACCTTCAAAATCATATGATCATTATATCCTTCCCTTTCAAGAATAATCAGATATTGGGTCCCGACACCGGGTATATCCATGAGCTTCTTTTCGACCTGGATGGGGAAAATATTTACGCCTTTCAGGATCATCATATCATCTGATCGTCCCTTGATTCTTTCAATCCTGCGATGAGTCCTGCCGCATGGGCAGGAACCTTTTAAGATTTTGGTCAGGTCCTTTGTCCGGTATCTTAAAATCGGCATCCCTTCCCGCTGCAGTGTCGTAAGGACAAGCTCTCCTTCTTCACCATCCGGGAGGGGCTCAAGAGTCACAGGATCGATGATCTCCACAAAATAATGATCCTCCCAGATATGAAGCCCATTTTGCTCAGGGCATTCGAATGCTACACCCGGTCCGTTCATTTCTGACAATCCATAGGAATTATATGCTTTAAAACCATATAAATCTTCTATTTTTCGGCGCATCTTCTCGGAATGCGGCTCTGCACCAATATATGCGGTCCGAACTTTTATATCCTCACGCGGGTTCAAATTCATTTCTTCAAATACGGCCGATAGATGTAATGCATAGCTTGGAATAATGTGTATCACCGTGGTATCAAAGTCCATCATCAACTGGATCTGACGCTTGCTGTTGCCTGCTCCCGCAGGGATGACCAGGGCCCCAATTTTTTCAGCACCATAATGGAAACCAAGCCCGCCGGTGAACAAACCGTATGTCATCATGTTCTGGAATACATCACTCCTGCGCATGCCTGTCATATACATGCAGCGTGCAAGGAGGTTTGTCCATGCAGCAATGTCCGATGCCGTATGAAAAATTACCGTCGCCCTGCCGGTGGTTCCGGAGGATGAATGCATCCGGATCAGGTCGTCTTTTGGAACGGCCAGAAACCCATATGGCCAGTAATCCCGAAGATCATCCTTCGTAGTTAATGGCAGCCTCTTTATATCATCCAAAGTTCTGATATCATTGGGTTGAATGCCGCCATCTAGAAGCTTCTTTTTGTAATAAACCGATTTACCTGCATTTTTAACAGCTTTCCGTACAGAGTCGAGCTGCATCGCATTCAACGCTGAGCGATCCATCTTTTCTATATTTTCTTCCCAATACATAATTTAACTCCTCCATTTAGAGCTGGGCATTTTCTACAATTGCTGTCCAATTTTATCAAGACAATTATGAATGACTTCCTTTCCCCTTGACATAGCTTCACGATACTGATTATTCAATACAACATGAAAATTCTTTTGTTTGATCCCGTTGGAGGCGCCAGCGGTGACATGATTCTTGGAAGCTTGATCCATCTGGGATGTCCTCCGGATTATCTTGCATCCATATGGGGTACGCTTCCGGTTTTCAGGGGAGTGTCAAAGAATATGCTTCGGGTTTCCGAAAGGAAAATTCATGGCATTGCGGCTTTAAACCCTCAGTTCTTCTTCCAGGACGCCGCGAATCATTTTGACCCTACCCCACCATGTCCCGGCACTGCCGAATCACGCAGCTTCCGCAATATTATGGATATGCTGGAGCACGCTCCTCTACCCAATGTAATCCGGAATCGCGCCATTGGTATTTTCACCTGTCTTGCCAAAGCCGAGGGAGCAGTCCATCATGTAACTCCGGAGTCGGTTCATTTTCACGAAATTGGTGCACTGGATTCAATTCTCGATATTGTGGGGGTTGCAGCAGCCGTCGAATGGTTTCATCCCGACACGATATTCACACGGCCGCCCCCTTTGGGTCATGGCATCACATCATCCATGCACGGCCCCATCCCGCTGCCTGCCCCTGCAACGGTCAATCTGCTCCACGATATGCGTGTGCGGCTCACCGACATCGAAGGTGAATTGACAACCCCTACCGGTGCCGCCATTCTCAAGTTTCTGGCGCAGGAGGTGCCGCCCTTATGTGAGTTGACCATTGAAGGTGCAGGTTACGGGTGCGGTACAAGGACGTTTGAAAACTGGCCCAACTTTTTCAGATCCTTATTATGCAGCATACAGGAAATATCAGCAGATGAAAATGTTATCGTAGTAGAAACGGATGTGGATGATATGATTCCCGAGGATTGG
>JBEKJA010000059.1:0-11078 GCA_050011475.1 Syntrophales bacterium | reverse complement strand
AACCCCCAAAACTGCTTTGTATGAGCGCCCGGTATATCCTTATGGCACCGGGTCCGATGATTATCACGAACAAGGACGGGAAAATAAACAGGATGAGTGGAAAGAGCAATTTCACCGGCAGCTTCGCCGCCAGCTCCTCAGCCCTCTGGCGCCGTTTCGTCCTCATGGAGCTCGAGTGAACACGCAAGGCCTGGGCAATGCTGGTGCCGAACTTGTCCGTCTGGATCAGAAGCGTAACAAGACTCTTCACGTCCTCTACCCCTGTCCGTGCACCAAGGTTTCGCATAGCTTCCTGGCGTGATCGGCCCGCCCTCATTTCCAGGCTCATTTGCCCGAATACTTCGCTGATGACTTTGTTTCTTTGCTGCATCTCATCGGAGACTCTCTTGATGGCTTGGTCCAACCCCATCCCTGCCTCAACACAGACGACTAAGAGATCCAGGGCGTCAGGAAACTCTTCCCGGATTTTATTCTGCCATGCAGAGATCGCTACCTGGACCCATACCTCCGGCAAGTAAAACCCAACAAGGGCCAGGACGAGCATCATCACCACAATCACCTTCCCGCTCATGATATTGAAAAAACCCAGCACAAGGTAAAATGCTGCCGGAAGCAAGATAGCAAGCAGGATCTTGGACCCATAGAAAACAATGGCAGTATTAGATTTATTATAGCCCGCCATGATCAGCTTCTTCCTTAGATGGGTGAGGTCCTTGTCCGCTTTCGGTGCCGAATAAGGTGCGAGTCGGGTGGCCAGATTTACGAAAAAGTGTTTGATGGTACCTAGATTCTCCGCAGAAAAGCTTTTCACACTCTCCGGGGTTTCCGGTATCCCATACTTCTCTATCGTTTTTATGATCCGGTCCTTTGCCCCCCGCATCTTAAGATGCAGAAAGAGGGACAATATAAAGAATACCAACCCGGAAAATATCAGGATTGCAATAATAGCGGCTTCATTCATCTACGCTTCCTCACACTTTCAGCATGGTCATTTTTTTCATTACGATGATGCCCACCACCATCATGACACCGGCGACGGTGAGCATCATGTTTCCGATCGGGTCCTCAAACAATAATCTGACATAGGAAGGATTTGCAAAGAAGATAAAGAGCCCGACCAGGAAGGGCAAAGCGACCAGGATGTAAGCTGATAGTCGAGCCTCGGCGGTCAGGGTCTTGACTTGTCCTCTCAACACAAATCGTTCCCGGATCAGGCGACTGATGTTATCCAGAATCTCGGCGAGATTACCACCACTCGTGCGCTGGATGACGACCGATATAACGAATAGCTTCAGGTCGTCGCTTTCGATACGTGATAAAAGATTATTCAAGGCAGCTTCGTAGCCAACACCGAAGTTGATCTCATCGAGGGTCTTGGTGAACTCTGTGCCCACAGGATCGTCAAACTCCTGCCCCACCAGCTGGAGCCCGCCAGTGAAAGCATGCCCTGCTCTGATGGACCTTGCCAGCATTTCAAGTGCCTCTGGAAGCTGTTCCTCGAAACGTCTGAGTCTTTTTTGTTTCTTCCGGTAGATATTCAGAATGGGAATCAGCCCGAACGCAAGCCCGACAGCAAGCCGAACCGTGAGCCAAGAGGTAATAAAAAAGCTAGCAGCAAACCCGATCACAAAAAGAAGCCCCGAGGTCATTAAATAGACCCCCAGCGGGTATGAGAGATTGGCTTGAATAATCGCACGGTCGAGCTGCTGGACCAAGGGAAGTCGGATGTTCGAAAGAAAGCGGTTTAGTTGGGGGATATCGCTCATCGATCGGCGGTAGACTAAATCAATATCCTTGGGGTCACGTTTCTCCCTTGAAAGACGCCGGAGCTGTAACTTGATCCTTCGTGCCTCCGGGCTCCATCGAGCCCGAACAATTAGGAATATCCCCTCAAAAAAAAGGACAACGGCAACGAATATCAACACGCCTTGGATAAGTTCCATAGGTTCTCCCAGTTATAAGAATTTCATACTTCCATGACCCGGTTGGGATTGAAGATGTCTTTGGGCACCGAAACGCCAGCGGCCTTGAACCGATCCACGAATTGAGGCATAATCCCAGTCATCTTGAACCTTCCAGTGGCATGCCCTTCGGGGTTCACGCCCTCCTGCTTGAAGGAAAAGATTTCCTGCATGGTGATTACATTCCCCTCCATTCCTGTGATCTCCGAGAGACTCATTACCTTGCGAGTGCCGTCAATCAAGCGTGCGATGTGGATGACAACGTCCAGAGCTGAGCTGATATACCGCCGGATCGCCTCAGTAGGAATGCTCAGCCCTGACATGGACACCAGCGTCTCCAAGCGAAGCAGTGCGTCCCGAGGCGAATTTGCGTGGACTGTCGTGAGCGAACCGTCGTGGCCTGTATTCATGGCCTGGAGCATATCCACCACCTCGCCGGATCGGACTTCGCCTAGGATGATCCGGTCGGGGCGCATGCGGAGGCAGTTCCGTACTAAATCCCGCTGTGTGATCTCCCCCTTCCCCTCGATGTTTGGCGGCCTCGTCTCCAGCCTCACCACATGTTCCTGCTTGAGTTGAAGCTCCGCTGAGTCCTCGATCGTCACGATGCGCTCATCGCTGGGGACAAACCGTGAAAGGACGTTCAGCAATGTCGTCTTGCCGGTTCCGGTACCGCCGGAGATCAGCACATTGAGACGTGACCGGACTATCCCTTTCAGAAGCTCCCCAATCTCCAGCGCAATGCTCTTCAGCGTAATAAGGTTCTCCAACTCCAGGGGGTCCACGGCAAAGCGGCGGATCGACAGACATGCTCCATCGATTGCAGCGGGCGGGATGATGGCATTTACACGCGAACCGTCGTGAAGTCTTGCATCCACCATGGGCACAGATTCATCGATACGGCGGCCCACGGCGGATACGATCCTGTCGATGATCTTACGCAAGTGGGCGTCGTCCTTGAATCTCGCCTCCGTGAGGTAAAGTTTCCCTTTCCTCTCCACATAGATCTGACGGTAGGTGTTCACCAAAATGTCCGATACAGAGGGGTCCTTCATGAAAGGTTCGATGGGCCCCAATCCCATAGCCTCGTCCACGATCTCCCGGCACAAGCGCTCCTTCTCATCAGCATTGAGTGGGATTTGCATCTCGTTCCCCGAGAGTATACTTAACGTCAACTGCCGGATTTGCTGTTGAAGGACCTGCTTATCAAGCTTGTCGATCAGAGACAGGTCCAGTGTCTCCACCAGACGGTCGTGCACGCGGAATTTCAATTCATTAAATTCATTGGTCGATATGAACCAGTTGCCCAATCTTTCAGTCATCATGAAGGGGTTACCTCGCTTTAAATTAATCGCGCCGGCCTTTCAGCGCCATGGAAGGAAACTCTTTCTTTTCTCTTTTCTGCCCGATAAGATAGCTGCCAATTCCCTGAAACTGCTCGTAATCTCTGCCGTCGGTTCAACAACGGTAAGCGGTCTGCCCTGGTTAATGGCGCTCATGGTAGCCTGAAAATCATTCGGGATACTCCAGAAAATTCGCGTCTTCAGGCTTTTTTCAGCATCTTCTGTGGAGATACTGGCCCGCTTTTGATGACGGTTCACCAAGATCTTGATGCTTTCGTCACTGGGATAGCCGAACTTCCGAAATGCAGCCTGAAGCTTCTTGACGTTGACCAGGCATGGAAGACTTAGCAGTGTGACAATGATCAGACTGTCTGATAACCTTATTATCGTTTTGGATATTTCATCGAGCGATTGCCCACTGTCAATTACTATATAATCAAATATTGATTTCATTTGCACAAGGAGCGCCTCAATTACACGGGAGTTCACCAGGAACTCGTCCGCTATTTTTGCCGGCGAGGGCAGCACATACGCTCCGGATTCGTCATGCGACATCACGCTCATCAGGTACGTGGCGTCAATCCGGTATATGTTTCTTGCAACCTCTACCCAGTCGAAGTTTGATTCGATACCTAGAAACATGGGAATCTCACCGAAAAGAAGGTTCATGTCGATCAGGGCAACAGATTTCTCTTGGTCGATCTGGGTCAGGTTAGTGGCCAGATTCACGGCCACTGTTGTCGTCCCGACGCCGCCCTTGCTGCCGATCACATTGATGATCCTGCCCTGTTTATCCAGAGATTCAGTTTTCTGAGATCCCTGCGCCGACTGCTTCTCTGGGAGTTTGAGGAGGGCTCTCTTGACTTCTTCGCTGTTGATGGGCTGAGGGAAGAATTCCTTCACGCCCGCTTTCATTGCCTCTATAAGGATTTCCGGTTTGACGATCTTCGAGGTTAGGAAGACGTACTGGCCAATTCCCGAGTTGATAGCCTGGTGGACCAGATTGAATTCTTCTTCTGGTTGATCTCCCAGTTGAAGTATGAGCACATCCGCTTTTCCCGAATCACCGGGTCCATAGATACTGAAGTCCTTAAGGGTTGTTATAATCCGGGTAAATTCCTGTCGGACATCGTCATCCCGTATCTCGAAACGAACTTTTAATTTTCTCGGATTCATCGATTTCCTTTCGTATTGGGCTAAGCAATCAACCTCGGGATGCTTATCAGATGCTAAGATTTCCGCTTCTTCCCCGCCGGTGGAATATGATTTATGCTTTTATTGGCACAGCTTACAGGCATCGATAAGTCCATTACAAGGGCCGATACCACTATAAATAGGTAGTGTTACAAAATAGCCTGTGATAATTTCTGAACTTCCACCTGTGGCGGCAATGACATGAAAACCAATAAATCCCGCAATCGGCACTGCGGAATGTGTTGTGTCCGAAATGACAGCATCTACGATCGGGAGATATAGATTCTGGTCCGCGTAAGTGTTATTTATGCTAGGCTGATTGTTGTTGTCGTAAAATGTAGTTTTAGTTTTGGGCTCAATCCAGATATTTTCACCTATGCTGAGCATCCCAGAATTGCCACTACTAATCAAACCTCTCATGGTTGTTGTATCATTAGCATCTGTCGTGAATGACGTCCACTGACCTGCCAGCGAATTGGGGTAGTGATACGAAAGAACGAGAGCGAATTCGACCGCCGATGCGCCTCTTTGAGAAGAAAATCGTCTTCTCATAACGGGAAACCTCCCTAGCTACTTCATCGATCCGACACTGATCTGATAAGTGGTTGCGGTCTCAGAGGGTTTTTCGAAGCCCTTTTGATATTTCTCTACACTATACTGTGCGGCCTGACCGTTCATGCCGGTTACCGGGGCCAGGTTTTTCTCCGCATCGGCGTTGAGCGTCTGGTTGAATTTCTGCAAATTATAAGAGGTACCGTGATCCATTTCGAGTCGGCTCTTTGCGCAGCCGATGGTAAGGATCATCGCTGAGGATACACATACCAGAATTATTATTTTGCTATTCATGTCTCACTCCTTTTCACTTGGGTACGATGTGGCCGAAATCCCCTTCGAAACCGCTCTTGTCTGACCTGGGTGGCACAGCACCTTTTGAGGGCGATGGCTCGCCCCGGCCTTCGAGGCTGCCGAGGAGGTAGAATTCGAAATCATTGGGCTCCACATACTGATCTGTCGGAAGCGTCTGTTTAGCCATGTCTAAGGGTTTCACCAGATGCGGTGTCACGATGATGACAAGTTCGGTCTCTTGCTTCTGGAAGGAACTGCTTCTGAAAAGGGCGCCCAGGATCGGGATATCGCCCAAAACGGGGTATTTCGATACGTCCTCCAGGACATTATTTTTCAAGAGTCCTGCGATGGCAAAACTCTGTCCGTCAGCCAGCTCGATTACCGTCGAGGCGCGGCGGGTTGTAAGAGCTGGAACAACGTAGCCCGATATGTTCACTGCATTCGAGAAATCAAGCTCGGATACCTCCGGTTTCACCTCCATACTGATCTTCTCGTTGCTTAGGACCGTGGGGGTGAAATTCAACCCGACGCCGTAAGACTTGTATTCGATGGTTACAGTACCTGTGGACCCCCCCTGGGGCACGGGAATGGGGAACTCGCCGCCTGCAAGAAAATTCGCCGTTCTGCCGCTCATGGTGATAAGCGTCGGCTCGGCCAGAATACTGGTCAGGCCGTTTTCTTTGAGGGCATCGATATAGGTAGTCCAAGAGGCACCTCCTCCCAGGAAATGGAACATCGCGTTGACATTGCCACTGAGCGACAGAGGAGTACCTGGCCATGCGGAGCCGCTCGGAATGCTAGTAAGGCTTTTCAGAGCCGATATTCCGTACGTCTGACCGCCATTACTGATATAGTTGAAATTGATGCCAAGCCTTTCCATGAGCGTACGCGACATCTCAGAGACCCGTACCTCCAGCATTACCTGCTGCACCCCACCCACCTCAAGGAAGTTCATCACGTTCGACTTCCCCTCCTTATCCCGCGGGGCATAGGCCCGGGCTAATGTCAGAACCTGGGTGAGGTTCGAGGTGTTGGATACTGTGCCTGCAAGCATAACGGCGTCATGGCTTGCCGTCACCTTGATGTCCTTCTCGTTTGGAAACATCTCATAAAGTCTTTCCTTGAGACTGGTCACATCCGGCACCACCTCAATGTCCAGCATATGGGATATCCTGCCATCGACACCCCATAGCGTTAAACTGGTCAGCCCCGATCTGTTCCCGATTAAGTAAAGCTGACGGGGCGAGATGATTTGGATATCGGCATAGTCTGGTGAAGCCAGGGCAACCCTCTTGATGCTCTCCGGAGTTTCAATGAGGATCGACTTTCCCATGATGAGGACCATCTTCTGGGGGGCGGTCTCATCGATCTTGATCCTTTCGAGATCCGCTGCCTGAACGGGACATAAAATAATGGTACAGTACAGGAGACCGAATAGAAAAGAGATCATGACCCGTAGCCGCGTCTTTGTATAAGAAATCATTTGTCACCCTCCCTAGTAAAATTTCTCTTCACTGACCTTGTTTCCCTTGATAATTTCCACTGTGAAGGTCCTTACGGGTTCAGCACCGGGTGTAGCCATACGGGCCTGGGCTTTGCGGGTTACTCGATGTATGGGAGCATTTATTTCTTTCTTTACCGGCGACGTGTATGATGCCAGGAGCTTCGGGAGCGTCGTTCCCTGGGTCAGCACGTCCTCGGTATCGGTGGAGTTGCGGAGCGCAAGCTGGAGTTTCCCTTGGGTAGCCACCAGGGCGAGTTTCTCCCCTTCTTCGGAAGTCACTTCCAGGGTGATGACGTCAACCGTGGTTGCTTTTTCATTTTTACCGGCTGGCTGTTCGACTTCGTTCCCCACGGCAAGGACGGGGATATTCTCCAAGACAATCTTGGTGATTGCTTTGGACTCTTTATCCGACTCGTTCAAAGAAACAATTACATCAACTCTGTTCCCGGGGTGGATAAATCCTGACACGCCGACGACCTTATCGACCTTGACTGCCATAGCCCTTTTTTTCGGTGTAATCATCGCTGACAAGCCACCCATGGTCCCTTTTACCGGTGCCAGCCTCGATTCGGTGATGGGCTCATTTACCCGTATGGGGTAGGTGACGACCCGTCCTATGGCCGCTGACGGGCTTGCGATGTAACCAGTGGGGAGACTCCCCTTCATGTAAGGTTCAGTTTTTACAACATCTTTTGTGATCACCGTTCCCCCATCCAGATTAAAGGCAGCTACAACAACTGGCTGAGTCTCGGTGAGTATTGCCTTAACGGCTGTCCTTTTTTGCAACAGGCCGTAACTCCAGAAGCTCACAATACCAGCAATCAGCAGTGCTGCCACAAGCATAATGACTGGCACCGATATTCTGTTCTTCAATTCTTCCCCTATCTTCTTTATATCCATTTATGCCCGCTCCTTTCATAAACTCTACGTTAAAAAAATAGAGAAAAAGATGTGCCAACGCCGATGGCGATGCCATAGCAAAGAACTGGAGAAGCCTTGTCCTCATCCGGCACAAGCGTTAGCCTCCGAATCATCATGGTCAGTTTTAATGATAAGATGATGCGCTTAAGAAAACGAATAAGCTGACCCTTAAGCGCAAACACAATGAGTGCGTATATGCCGCCAACCATGGCGGTGAAAAGAAACGCCCTGAAAACCCCTGAGGGCCCGAGGATACCACCGACAGCACCCATGAGCTTGACATCACCCGCGCCCATCATGCCATTAATATAAAAAAGCAACAGGAGACTTAAGCCCACCACTGTCCCCACAACACTGAATAATAAGCCATCAAATCCGCTCAAATAGGTGTGGCAGACAAGGCCATACACCATAGCAGGTACTGTCACCGCATTGGGTATCTTGCGATACTGCAGATCCGTGGCAGCCGCTATCGTTAATATTATTATTAGTGCAATCGCTATAAACGGCCTCAATGTGTAATCATAGCTGTTTATAAGTCTCTAACATCATGTCATTATTCAATTATTCTAATGCCACACTGAGCTTAAGCTGGCGAACAAACCATAAACTTGATTGCCCAGTATGATAACAACCGCAATAATAACGGCCGCAATCAGCGATGCCACTATTGCATACTCAACTGATGTTGCACCGTCTTCCGATAATTTAAAACCCATGAAGGCCTTCCTTATTGTTGTACCATGGATTGCCAAAGCCCTGAGAAAAGACCATACCATAATGGTGGTCTTTCCTCAAGGGCATAAATAGGCCTCTCTGCCTACTGGTGCTTATTTTGGTGTTAATATGTGTTATAATGCAGTAACAACCGTCTGAAATGCACTACTGATCTTCTCACCGAGGGTTGCAACAATAGTAACAATAACAGCTGCAATGAGTGCAACCATGATTCCGTACTCAACGGCTGTTGCACCCTCTTCATCCTTAAGGAACTTAATAAGCTTTTTCATTTTTTCCTCCCTGCTTTTTGCTAAACTGATTTTCCCAAATCAAACATCACCCTTACGATGGACTCTCAGTGTGTTAAAATTTTATCTGTTCCTCAATTTTTACCATCACCCCCTCACTTAATTTCATTCCCTGCCAGGAATAATTAGCTAGTTAAATAGACCCCTTGAAATTAATTATCAACTTAAAGCTTCAAAATATCCACTATAAGCATTACAATTAAAATACTTATCTCTTCAATTTAAATGATTTTTCATTATCTAAATAAATTTTTAAAACACAATACTAAATTATTACCTGAAGTATATTTATATTACGTAGGTATTGTAATATTAAGTTCAATAAAAATAATAATATATCTCCTCAACATAAACGTTATTTTATCCAGTTTTTAATTTTAACTACATAAACTGAAATTGGGAAAATGAATTGTCTATTTACATTCTAAAATAACTCCAAACACATGCCCAGATAGCATGTACTTGATAATATTACAATATTACATTTTATTTGGCAAACAGAAAAATTAGGTTCTGTAAAGTATTCCTATAGTTTAAATAACGAATGATATATCAAATATAGATCAAATCAAGTAATTCCAATATGATAGATTAAAATAATACATTATAATGCTTTTTGAGGGTCTGAAACCTCGCCTTTTGAAATCTCTTCACCCATCTGATTCTCAATGAGTCAAAATATATAGACCTTGAATTTTGTGGCATCAGAAGGTAAACATTTTGTAATCAATCAGTGGGAACTGCAGATTTAAAATCCGAAAGGGAAAAGAGGTTGAAACTCTATGGTCGTCGGAAACAATGATGTTTTTATGAAAATGAAGATTAATCCGGATCAACAGATAGGGAAAATGATTTTAAAAGAAAATATGATTACGGAACAACAGCTTGATGAAGCATTGCTGAGACAGAAAAGCAAAGGGGGGAGAATCGGCGATAACCTCATCGAATTAGAATATCTGACTAAAGAGCAGCTTGATAACTTTTTACATAAAGTCCCTCCTATCCCGAAGACCATTGAGGAGACCGGTCTTGAATCATCCTTTCTTGCCGACCTGATCTTGAAGCATATTCTTTTTCTGGGGGAATTCAAACTTGCAGATATTTCCGAAAAAATAAAACTTCCCTTGTCAATAATCGATCCTATTATAGATAACCTGCAGCGGGATAAAATGATAGAGGTAAAGGGTGCATCCGAGTATGCGCGGTTCACCTACAGATTTGCAATCACCGGATTGGGTCAAAACAGGGGCTCAGAGCTGCTCGATATATGCCGCTATGTCGGGCCCGCTCCCATATCTCTTAATGATTATAGAATAAGGCTTCTGTCTCAGACCATAAAAAATGTTGTTGTAAATCAGGAAAACCTGGCGAATGCATTCTCACATCTGGTGATTAACCCAAATCTTCTGAAACGTCTAGGTCCGGCAATGTCTTCAGGCCGGGCAATTTTACTCTATGGACCTCCGGGGAACGGAAAGACCTCTATCGCCGAAGCCATCGGCAACGTTCTTCCCGAGACAGTCTATATCCCCTATACGGTATATGTCGAAAATGAAATAATCAGTATATACGATCCGGTCAATCACTTTCTCGTGCCGTCTGAGACGGAGGATGACACACAGGATAAGCGATGGCTGCGCATCAGGCGGCCAGTCATCATCGCGGGAGGTGAACTGACACTGAAAACGCTCGATCTGGAGTTTAATTCTATTTCCAAATTCTATATAGCGCCCCTCCAGATGAAAGCTAATAACGGTCTTTTTATCATCGATGATTTTGGAAGGCAGCAGATTGAGCCTAAAATGCTCTTGAATAGATGGATCGTTCCGTTGGAGAGAAGGGTTGATTTCATGACCCTTCATACTGGGATGAAATTTGAAATTCCTTTCGACCAGCTTGTTATATTTGCGACAAATCTTGAGCCCAAAGACCTGGTGGATGAATCCTTTCTGAGAAGAATACGTTATAAGATGAGAATTGATTATCCATCGGAAGTGGAATTCGAAGAAATTTTCAAAAAATTATGCGAAGCCAAAAGTGTGATATTCGATCAAAAGGTTTTTAAATTTCTGATGGACAATTATTACAAGAGATTATGTGTCCAGCCAAGCGCCAACCATCCGCGGGATCTGATAGATCATATTCTTGATCATTCCAGATATTACCGTCACCCGCCAGAATTGACAATCGAGAGTATTGTAGATGCATGGGAAAATTATTTTGTTGAGCTATGAGGACTCTAGCTGCGAGTGATTTTTTTCAAGCAGTATTACCGGTTTTT
>JBEKJA010000058.1:0-12881 GCA_050011475.1 Syntrophales bacterium | reverse complement strand
ATGGCAGCAAGAACGAATAGACCCACCTTTGCCTCGGTGCTCAAAGTATATATCGGACCCTCTGACGATTCCCTAGACATGGTTAATCAATCCTCCGTGACCCGAATGGGTCCTTCGATACTTCCTGATATAAACTGGATCATTATAGGATTCCTGGAAGCCCGGATCTCATCAGGAGATCCGTACTCAATGATCTGCCCATTATATAACATGGCTATCCGATGTCCAATCTTGAATATAGATTCGAGATCGTGGCTGATAACGACACAGGTCAGGTTGAAATTCGTCTGCGTTTCCATGATCAATTGATTGATTGCCTCTGTCATTATCGGATCCAACCCTGTGGTTGGCTCATCGAATAATATAATCTGGGGCCTCATGGCAAGGGCGCGAGCCAGGCCGACTCTCTTCCTCATACCACCGCTCAGCTCCGAAGGCATCTTATATTCAATGCCTTTCAGGCCGACCGCCCGTAACCGATCCGCTACGATCTGGCGTATTTCCTTCTCACCCATACGGGTATGTTCCCGCAAAGGAAATGCGACATTGTCCAGAATATTCATGGAGTCAAATAGGGCGGCTTCCTGAAAAAGCATTCCGAATTTCTTCCTGATTTCATTAAGATCCCTGTCGTTGAGTTTTGTGATATCCACCCCGTCAATGAGGACCTGCCCGCTATCCGGTTTGAGCAGGCCGATGATATGCTTCAGCAGGACACTCTTGCCGCCGCCGCTTCTGCCGATGATGACGGTTGTCCGGCCCTGCTCGATTTCAAGATTCAGTCCTGAAAGAACCTTTTGCTTCCCGAATGATTTATTCAAATCGACCAGGTGGATCATTCTCGCTCACATGAACTCAGAACATGATGGCGGTCAGAAAATAGTCACTGACCAAGATTGTAACAGAGGACAAAACCACCGCTTCCGTCGTGGCCCGTCCGACTCCCTCGGCACCGCCGCGGGTATTGAACCCTTTGTAACAGCCTATGATGGATAAGATCAAGCCGAAGCATGCCGCCTTGATCAAGCCGTTGTATAGATCGTCTGTTTCGACCATCTTTGTGATGTTCTTCATGAATGCCCCTTGATTAATTTGGAGAATATGCACTCCCACAAAATAGCCGCCGATGATGCCTACAAAATCAGACACCGCTGTTAAAAGAGGAACCATCAGAATTGAAGCAATTACACGGGGGACGATGAGATGCTTAATCGGATTTGCAGCCATGACATAAAGGGCATCAATCTGTTCTGTTACTTTCATGGAGCCGATTTCCGCAGCCATTGCTGAACCGGCGCGTGCAGTCACCATCAGGGAAGTCAAAACCGGTCCGAGTTCCCGGGTCATGCTGAGTGCTACTCCGGCTCCCACCAGGCTTTCGGCGCTGAAAAGGCGGAACCCGTGATAAGTTTGGAACGCTATAACCATTCCTGAGAACGTCCCGGTGAGTACCACAACGAAAATAGACTTCACACCGACAAATTCCATCTGTTTAAGAATATTTCCGATTTTGAAAGGAGGACGGGATGCCCAGGCCACTACGGAAAAAAACAGGATAATAATCCTGCCAGTTTCCTCCACGGCATGAAGAATCATCCGGCCGACGCGTTCCATAACAATGGATATACCATCCATGATTTAACTCACCAAAGCCCTGTAAGGCAGACTGGAAAAACAACAAGATAAGAATGAATACATTTACAGGGGCCCTTTTTTTTCCTTATGCACTTTTATAGCGGATGCAATAATTCTATCAATCAGCTTGATGGTGTCATGCCGGGAAGCGTGTTCGGTTCAAGCACCACTACTTCACCGTTTTTTCTCACAAACATGTCGATCCTTGCATAGCCCTTCAAATCAAGCACATCGAAAGTTTTAACAGCAGTATCCCGGATCCTCAGCATGATGTCCTCGGGCAGGCGTGCAGGTGTCTTATTTTCGCCCTGGCCATACAGGAATTTGTCCTCAAGCGTCAGAACGTCATTTGTAGGAATGGTCTCCGACGGGGTAAGCGCCAAAAGCGGCTCTCCGCTGAGAACACCGCACGTAACCTCGGTTCCCTCAATGAACTCTTCGACCAGTGCAGTGTCATCCCATTTAAGGGCCTCATCGAGGGCCGCCGGAATTCCTTCTGGCGAAAAAACTTTTTTTACAGCGGTACTGCATCCTTCACGGATAGGTTTAACGATACATGGGAAGCCAAGCCGGTCTTTGATCTGATCGATGATATTTTCGACATGGTCTGATAACCATTTTTTTCTCTCAATAGGAACGGTCTTCGGCACTGCAATATCGCTTTCCGATAGAATCTTGCGGCAAACCCATTTGTCCATTCCAATGGCTGATGAGAGAACGCCTGAGCCCGTATACGGGATTCCGAGAAGTTCCAGGAGACCTTGCATACATCCGTCTTCCCCATACTTGCCGTGAAGCCCCAGGCAAATGACATCAAAGCGCCCTTTCAGGGATTCGTAAGGTATGGAAGTCGCTTCCTCCTTGAGATCATCTTCAATATCCCGCGTACTGTTGCGCATCAGGAGCCTGATGGGGATCTCCCAGAGGCTGCCGGAACTGTCCATAAACACAGGTGTCGTATCGTATTTCTTACGGTTCGTCTTGCTGTAAATATTGCGGCCGCTTTCCAGTGACACCTCCTTCTCAGAGGATATGCCCCCCATGATGATGCCCACCCGAAGCCTGTTTTCAGCAGTCGTCTTTTTCTCTGAATTTTTTGCAGCCATCATTACTTAGAAACCAATGGTCAGGGCAACATAGGGGCCTGTAAAATTGGCCTTCAGATACGTGTCTTTATAATCGATATCGACATTGATGAACTTGTAGCCACCGCTGAGATCGAGAAACGGAAACGGTGTCCATGAAACCTCCGCCAGGCCTTCATAAACCCAGTTTCCGGAA
Source organism: Syntrophales bacterium (assembly GCA_050011475.1). Taxonomy (GTDB): domain Bacteria; phylum Desulfobacterota; class Syntrophia; order Syntrophales; family JBEKJA01; genus JBEKJA01. The sequence goes on along the minus strand of JBEKJA010000058.1, from coordinate 9,965 downwards.
TACCCGATTCCCGTGATTTTTGCCCTTGCTTCCAGGATGTTGGTGAGGACACCTATGTGGGCTCCCAGTCCGATCATGGGGATGGGGATCTGAAATTTTTCTTTCAGATCGTAATCAGCCCCTTTAATGGGAGCATTCAATTCAGTGGACCCGTCGAGATATTTTACTTTGAGGATGGGTCCGAAGGAAAAGCCGGCAAGAAGGTTCTCAACGTTAATGAGGTCACGTTGATACTCAAGGTCTATTATGGTGAAATCTAAATTTGTTTCAACATAATCCCCCGGGTTGTAAGTCTGTCCCTGGTATATTATTTGTTGTGTAAGGTGTGTATTCCCGGAATATTTCACAGGTGTGTACATCAGGCTCAAGTGGTTCTTGCCGATTCCGACATAAGCTTCCACGGAAGGAATATAATCCCGGTCGAGGTTCAGGATATTGTCATTCAGTTCCGTTCCGATTTGATTGAGTCCATCCACCTTGAAATCTGTTGAAAATTTGGGGAACCAGTAATAACCGCGCACGCCGAATTCGAGTGCTGAAGCCGGTGTAGCGAAAGCAATCATAACCAAAACAACGGTTAGAGCAAACGATATAAACCATCCGGATCTTTTCATATGTGACTCATTGGTGAACAAAATGATTTCTTTTGATGGAATGGACCCTCAAGGGGTCTTCATGTGGCAGGAACTATAATGGGATTTGCCTTTCTTGTAAAGCCATTTCCCTTATAAGGGTCCCTGCTTTTGCCGGTGTATGTTCAAAGCATCCTGGATGAGCCGGGTGACGACCATGGAGGGCAGCAGACCTGCACAGGCCGCCTGCTCAAAGAAAAATGAAGAGGGAGCCATTCCCGATGATGAGTTGGGATCCGTGATGAGGATTCGCCCATCCTTGAGAAGAAATCCATCGATCCTTCCATAGTTGCGAAATCCGAGCGCTTCGTATGCCTTCAGGACTTCTTCCTTGATCCTTGATGAAGCTTCTCTGGAGAAATTCTTTGGTGGTGTAAATTTTCGGCAGCGGCCCGGCATGTATTTGTCGTCATATGTATAGTAGGCGCTTTCCGGGTGGATTTCAGTCAGTTCAAGAGGGACAGGCCGTCCATCTTCTTCAAGAACAATGCAGGAAAACTCTGTACCATCCAGATATTCCTCAACCAGGATGGCAGTATCCCACTGAAGCGCATCCCTGATACCCTTGTCGAGGGAGGCTTCCTCCCGGACGAAGGTGACTCCCATGCTTGACCCCTCGCGGATCGGCTTGGTGAAAACAGGAAAAGCAAAGCGTTCACGGATTGCTTTGGTGAGCTTATCCCTGTTGTCAAGCCATTCCTTTTCCCGGACCATCATACTTTCAGGTACGGATAAACCTGCAGCCCGGAGGACCTTCTGTTGGATATGTTTATCCATACCGATGGCAGAGGCAAGAACCCCCGAACCCGTATAGGGAATTCCGACCAATTCAAGAAGACCCTGGATGCATCCATCATCACCGTATTTCCCGTGGAGTGATATGAAGGCAAAATCAATTTCCGATTCCAGGTCTTCATATGCAATGATCCTTGCCTCTTTCTCCAGGTGCTCCGTAATATCAACGGTCGTGTTCTGAGAGATAAGCTGCCATGGGAGAATCCATAGCTTTGCATTGGCATCCATGAAGATAGGTACGCCTTCGAAATAGTCCGGATCAAGATTTTCGTATACATTCCTGCCGCTGTTCAGGGAAACCTCCCGCTCGGAGGACATCCCGCCAAATATAACGCCGACTCTAATTCGTTTCATAAAATACGACCTGACCTTTACCCTTATTGGTCACCCTGAACTTGATTCAGGGTCTATTCTTTTATACAGATTCTGAATCAAGTTCAGGGTGACCAAGGTTGAGAGTTCCGGATGACTGCCCATCAAATATCCCATATGAACGTTACACCGCTGTTCGGAAAAATCCAATCATCATCATTAACCCTGAGCAGTATCTCCTTGCCGGGTTTGCGAATCACCTCAGGGTAAGGATGACGGCCGGCAAAGTAACTGACTTCACGGACCCGCTTCATTCCGGATCCCGCATAGTGAAAGACAATTTCCAGGCCGCGGGTTGGATAAACCACGTAGACTGAAAAGATATTGCTTCTTTTTGATTTTTTTGTGACGATTTCTATCTGCACTTTGACAGGGCGGTTGAGCTTGTTGCGCAATTGGTCACCACCGCACCAGACCTCGTACCCCCTCTTTGTATTTTCAGTCCTTATAATGGGAATATCCTCTTCATCGATGCGAACCCGATTCACCCGGAAGTCTCTCTCCATAACTAGGTTATCGCTCTTGCTGAGCAGCCATCGATACTCGCAGCGGCGGTCTTCAAAGAAAGCGGCAAGCTGTTCATTATCCTGGGCACAGCCTATCAGGAAGACTGGTTCCCGGATGGTTTTTATGTACTCAACATGGGTGGTTACCTGAAAGTAATCACCCTTGCCGGCTGTCGGAATTTCTTCAGGAGGTTGTTCCGTCACATGGATGTCGTATCGAAAATTCGCGCGTAGCTCCAACTGGCGATCTTCCTTCCCGAACAGGGTCTCAAACATTTCATAATAGATGGCGTTGCCAAGTTCTTCATTTCTCGCACGAGTCTGGAAACAATGCCGGATAATGTTGTCAATCCTTTCAATGGAGCGTTCCTCATCCGGAATGAATACTCGCCGAAGACGGGGTTCGACGCGATCCATTCTCCCTTTATTGAGGAAAACCCTGGGCGCTCTTTTGCCAAGTGCGCAAAGGATTTCATAGCTGATGGTCCCGACGCGAACGGCAATTTCATCCGCGGTTATTTCCTCATCCCCCTGCCGGCCAAGCAGGACCGCCTCTTCACCGATATCACATCCCGGAAGGTCGGATACGTCGACGGTACACATATCCATGGACACCCTTCCGATGATCGGGCACCGCTTACCCTGAATGAGCACCTCTCCCTGGTTGGACAGAATCACTCCATAGCCGTCGCCGTATCCTATGGGTATTGTTGCTACGCGGGTTTTCCGGTTTGTAACATAGGAGCGGCCATAGCCGATACCATATCCTTCGGGGAATTCCTTAACGAGCACCACGGCGGTTTTGAAGCTCATCACGGGATAGAGAACAGCCCTGGTCCTTGTTTCGGGAGAGGGATAGATACCGTAGGACATGAGTCCAGGCCGTACCATATTCATATGGTATTTGGGATAATTCAGGATTGCCCCGCTGTTGGACATATGACGGATGGGAATAAGTATGTTGTTTTCATCAAGCTTGTCAAGCAGCTTCCGGAACAGATCTCCCTGATGATCAGTATATTCCACCAGTACCTCGCTTGACGCAAAATGGGTGAACAGGCCTTGTACGACGATATTGGGAAAGCCCAGAATTGCCGCAATCATATCGAAGGCCTCCTCATGCATCATACCGCCTCTGCCCATCCCCGTATCCACCTCGATGTGAATGGGCACCTGAACACCCGCTTTATGGCAATGTTTCTGAAGCTCACCGGCGAAATCCAGGCTGGATACGGAAGGAATCAAATCATACTTTACAATCTGATTGATTTCGGAAATCGTCGATGGACTGAGGATCATGATCGGCGCCATGATTTCACTGACACGAAGTTGAATGCCCTCGTCGGCATTCGCGACACCAAGGGACGATGCGCCGTTTTTTAAAGCCATGTTTGAGATTTCAATAGCACCGTGACCGTATGCATCCGCTTTTACAACCTGCATGATCTGGACATCCGGCCCCACGAGACGCTTCATCTCGCTCCAGTTTTTTGTGAAATGGTCGAGATCGACCTCGACCCAGCTGCGATATTTCAATTCCTGATTGTTCATGAAGCTTCCTTATTTCTTTGTCATCGTATAAACCCCGTTCCAGGGTTGGGGCGGCGGATTTGTTTTCAGATCTTCACAGCGGCGTATATACACCTGTGAAGGCGGATCATCGGGATGAATCACGAGAACTTTTCGGAACAGGGCAATCGCCTCATCCCATTGGCCGGCCCGGTACATAGCCAGGGCCTGTTCAAAAACATTGACGAAAGGCTGCCACTTGGCCGCTTCTTTCATATCCCCGAGAAGCTCATAGATTTTAACCGGCAGATGTTTCCCTTTGACGCGCACGGAATCAAGCTCCCTGCAGAAGAGTAGATCCTTGACCGCTGCGTATGTAAACTCGCTGATCACAATGTTCGTGCTATATTCCTTGTTGATTCCCTCGAGACGGGAACCGAGGTTCACACTATCCCCCATAACGGTGTAGTTGAACCGCATCTCCGAACCCATATTTCCAACTATCATGTCTCCGGTATTGACACCCACGCCGATATTGAGAACGGGACGGCCTTCATCCGTCCATTTCTTCTGCAGATGCTTCAACTCTTCAATCATGTCCAGGGCCGTCCGGCACGCACGCAGTGCATGATCAGACTGGTTGAGGGGGGCGCCGAATACTGCCATAATGGCATCACCCATATACTTGTCCAGCAGCCCATCATACTGGAAGACCTTATTGGTCATTGCGGTGAGATACTCATTGAGGAGATGGACGAGATCCTCCGGCGAGAGGCTCTCCGAAATAGTCGTAAAGCCCCTGATATCTGAAAACAGCACGGAAAGCTCTTTTTTATCCCCGCCAAGTTTAAGTTTTGCAGGGTCTTTAAGCATTTCGGTAATAACCGATGCCGTAAGGTAATACTGAAATGCTCCACGGATCTTCTTTTTCTCACGTTCTTCCGTGACATATCTGTAAAGGGTTATGCCAAGATAGACATTCATCATTGTCAGAACGGGCATGACCATGTTCAGCCAGATATTATAGTAAGTGAAAATAAGTGTGTTGATGGTGACAAACAAGCCGAGAAGCACCAGAGCGGCAATCATTCCCTGGACCGCTTTGAGTCTTGATACAATCATGCCCATGATAAAGCCGGATAGGACGATTGCCATGAGATCGAAGAATTTCGCCCAGCCCGACTGAACAAGAAAATGACGGCGCAGGATGTTGTCGATTACCGTCGCATGAATTTCAACCCCCGGGTATACGGCGCTGAATGGGGTAACACGCAGGTCATAAATGCCGACGGCAGTGGCCCCGACAATGACGATCTTGTTCCTGAATGCATCGGTAGGAATCCGGCCATGGATAATATCCGTTATCGAATAATGAGGGAAGGTTTTTGCCGGGCCAAGGTAATTGATCAGCAGCCGCCCTGATTCATCCGTCGGGATTCGGATGTCTCCAAGCTGAACTCCCGATACCCCATAGTCAGCTATATTCAGCGTGAGCATTGGCCAGTCCAGATACTGAATCAACAGGCCTATGGCCAGCGATGTATAGTAATTATCCTGGAACTTGATCACAAGGGGAGACCAGCGGATGACTCCGTCACTATCCGGGAAGGCATTGAAATAACCGCTGTTCTCCGATACTTCCGATATTGGTTTCAGGTTGTGGACCACGGCACAAGCTCTTGCAATGGATGAATCGTCCGAAACCGCTCCGGACTTGATCATCTGATAACGGGAATTGGAGACTGCCTCGGCTCCCTCGGCAAGTGCCTTATCGCTGGCCTGCTCAATATCCTTTCTGGCTGTATGGAAAAAATATCCGAGGGTGATATTTTTAGCCTTGTCAATGGAATGGGTAAGAATGGCATCCGTATCGGCATTCGCTTTTTCTTCTTCGATAAGCTTCAAAACGCGGCGGTCTACAACACCGGACTGCCGGAATACTCTGGATATATCCTTAAGCGTCCTTAAACTGGAGTTTTGGTCCGGCTCCGCGAAAACTATATCGAAGCCAACGGTCTTGGCGCCATAACCCTTCAGGCTGTCCACAAGACGGGCAACCACTGATCTTGGCCAGGGCCATCGGCCAAGTTCGCTGAGGCTTTTCTCATCGATGGTGGCAATGACCACATTGCCGCTTGTCTGGACTTTTCCGCGGGAAACCATCCTCAAATCCAGGGTTTTTAATTCAATGAAGCGAAGAATGGAGATATCCATAAAGAAAAGAACGGTTATTACTAAAATCACAATAAGGGCGATTTTAAAAGGTGATATGGATAAGATTTTTCCAAAGCGCTCTTTCATGACCGGTTCTCCTGAAGAGGCGGGCGAAATCATAGCAGACCGGCTTCGAAAGTCAAGGTCGTTTCGCCTTGACAACATGGACACCTTGGGTTAAATACGCCGTCACTGCAAAGTGTTCCGACAAGCCAGGCCGATGTAGCTCAGCTGGTAGAGCAGTCGATTCGTAATCGACAGGTCAGCAGTTCAATCCTGCTCATCGGCTCCAGTTAATTTAGGGGATTAGCCAATTGGCTGATCCCTTTAATTTTGTCTGTGTGTGGATTTCCAGTTGCTTTCTAAAGCACAGCTATTGCGTCTCGTTCCACCCGACTGATGCCATGTATATAGATTTCTGTTGTTGATCTATTTTCATAGCCGAGGAGCCTTTGAATCGCGCCTATCGGTTCGTTGTTATTATTCATGACAGAGACACCTGAGTGTCTCAAGGCATGGAATCGAAAGTATCTGACTCCTGCCTGTTTACGTAGCGTATACATGATCCTCTTTCGGTCTTCATAAGGACCTTTCACTATTCCACCTGTCTTTTTACTCTTATAGGCATGCCAAAAAACCCAAAGTACATGAATGTCTTCCTCTGAAAGCAATGAGCGGAAAAATTTCGTTTTTACTGTAGATTTCTATTGTAAATCGTGATTATACAAACAGTAATAATGGCAATCTAAATAAATGCCCACAATTCTTTAACCCTGCATGAGGGTATAATGGACTGATCATGGAGCCCCCGTTTCTTAACTGAAAGTGGGATTTTTGTGTTTATAAAGGTTATGAAAATTAGGTTGTCTGATATGTGTTCACCCATTCAAAATAAAGGGGGAGTAACATATGTATGATAAGAATTGGGAGGCGGACTATAAGAAAAAACTGGTCTCTTTGGATGAGGCGGCAAAACTGATCAAATCCGGTGATTCCATCATGATGTCCGCAGGTCCGAGCGCTCCTGTCGATCTTATGAACGCAATCGCAAAACGTTACAAGGAGCTCGAGAATGTGACCGTGACTTCAGGCATCCTGATGAACCTTCTGAGTCATCTGGGCGCAGAATACAAAGGTCATATTAAACATCACACACTTTTTCTGGGTCCCTTGGAAAGGATGTTTCTGAATCAGGGCAACATTGAGGTGACCTCGTATCAATTTTCAAAGTCAGACGAAATTGTCTTTTCGCGATATGCGAATGTTGCGCTCTTTGAGGTTTCACCCCCTGACTCGAGGGGTTATATGAGTTATGGCCCCCTGGGAACCTTCAATAACGGTCTCGTTTCACGGCGCGTGGAAAAAGTTATTGTGCAGGTGAACAGGAAAACTCCCTTTGTGAATGGTATTGATGCGCACATCCATGTTAGCAAGATCCACTATATATGCGAGGCGGATCATGATCTTGCAGAACTTCCCGATGTTCCACCGGATCAGGATGATCACAAAATCGCCAAATATATCGTCGAGCAGATCCCGGATGGTGCATGCATACAGCTCGGTCTCGGCAAGGTTGCGAATGCAGTAGGGTTCCAGCTTGAGAGCAAGAAAGACCTTGGAGTTCATACTGAGATGCTCACGGATTCCATGGTGGTCCTGGCAAATAAAGGGGTGATCAATTGCGAAAAGAAGACCCTGGATCGAGATAAGATTATATGCGGATTCGGCATCGGTACCAGAATGCTGTATGACTTTATGGATAAAAACCCCCTGATTTCAACCTTCCCTATATCTTATATATGCGATATCAATAACATTGCCCGGATCGATAACTTCATCTCCATCAACAATGCTCTCACCATCGATCTCACGGGGCAAGTATGCTCCGAAACGATCGGTTATACCCAATACAGTGGAACGGGTGGGCAGCTTGATTTTGTGCGCGGGGCACAATTGTCCAAAGGCGGTAAGTCGTTCATTGCCCTGAAATCCGTAGCAGAAACGAAAAAGGGGAAGATATCGAGAATTACCTGTGCACTCCCTCCGGGTACGATAGTCACGACTCCCCGGACCGATGTTCAGTATGTGGTGACCGAATATGGCATTGCCTATCTACACAATGAGAGCATTGATCAGAGGGTGAAGCGCCTTGTTGCCATTGCACATCCTGACTTCCGGGATCAGCTTATGAAGGAGGCAAAAGATGCAGGGCTGCTGCATTAGCAATGGCCAATAGAGACACAAAGATAATAATTGGCCGGCCTCTTATTTACAGAGGATAAGTATTCGTAACTAATACTGCGGGGGAAGTAAAAATGGCTGTTATAGAATGGAAAAAGATGGAACGGTTGCAGTACTGATCATGAACACCGTGGAAAACAGGCATAACCTTGATTTTACCAACGCCATGCTCAAGGCATTTGATGAGATTGAAACGGACCAGTCAATCTCCGCCGTAGTCGTTGCATCCAGTGACAAGAAGAACTGGTCTCTGGGTATCGATCTGACGTGGGTTGCCAATGTTATGAACACAAAAGAGTTTGATGAAATGAAGGAGTTCATGCACCATCCTGGCCTGTGCCTGCGACTTCAGGTACATGAAGGCTGATCGGGGGTTTTTCTGCTTTCCGGAGATCGATATCAGCATACCGCACCTGCCGGGTATGCTGGCGATTGTGAAAAAGGCCATGCCTTATTATGAGGTTGAAGAGCTCGTCTTCAGCGGTAAACATGCAGTGGCCAAGGAACTGGAAGTCAATCATGTCATCCAGAAGGCCTGTGAAAATCAGGACACCCTGATGAAAGAGGTTATGGAATTCGCAAAGACCTTTACAAAGAAACGTCCGATCTTCGGTGAGATGAAAAAGAGGCTCAACAAGCATATTATCGAGATCATAGACAAAGAGGACCCCGAGTTCATCGATACGCTTCATCTCACTGCCTTGTAAGATTAAGGGTAAATCTTTGACCAGGGCGATTTTGGGGTCAAATGGCCACACGAATATATTCATCAGTCGTATTTTGGTTGTTGCGCTACTGGAATTAATGGTTAAGAACGTAGAAGATCTTTTGAACAAGATGGCGGGCATACTGAATTAAAAAGTAGAAATAGAGAGGAGCATGTCTACCGGGTTTCAAGGAGGCTGCTCCTTAATCCAAGCACCTGGAGGTTGATATGTCAGAACTGCTGGATACGGTTGAAGGGACACAGCATCTCTTCATGGGCAACACTGCAATAGCTCGCGGCGCCTTGGAGGCCGGCGTCTCCGTGGCGGCCGGGTATCCGGGGACGCCTTCCTCGGAGATCATCGAGCACCTCGCACACATTGCCAGGCAGCGGAACCTGTACGTGGAATGGGCGACCAACGAGAAGGTAGCCACCGAGATAGCCGCCGCCGCCTCATTTGCCGGCCTGCGCTCCATCTGTACTATGAAACAGAACGGCGTCCATGTCGCCTCGGACTTCCTCTTGCACCTGACGGGCACGGGAGTGCGCGGCGGAATGGCAGTGGTTGTCTGCGAGGACCCGGGCGCCCTTTCCAGCCAGAACGAGGCCGATGCCCGCTATTTTGCGAAGATGCTCGAGGTGCCCCTGCTCGAGCCCGGGGACTTCCAGGAGGCCAAGGATATTATGAAGTGGGCTCTTGAGCTCTCAGAAGAGCTCAAAACCTTTGTCATTTTCAGGAGCGTCACGCGTATGTCGCATGCCAGCGGCAACGTGATGCTCGGAAAGCTTCCTGACCTGAAGCCGAGGGCCTACTTCCAGTGCAAGGGCCCACTTCTGGACTTCTCCACAGGGCCCATGATCACAGGGCCTGGTGCAGTAGGATATGCACGTACCGTCCAGCAGGGAAGGCTGAAGAAGGCGGCCGAGATCTTCGAGTCATCGCCTTTCAACAGCTATGCAGGTCCGCAGAGGCCCGACCTGCTTATCATC
>JBEKJA010000057.1:0-11225 GCA_050011475.1 Syntrophales bacterium | reverse complement strand
TTTGGGTGTATAAGAAATGTTAAAAATGCAATTGCGACTGATATAAACAACACAATGAAGGTTTTTAAGAATACATTGATACCTCTGTGATCAATATGAATATCAAACGTGAATCGTGAATATGTCGCTTTTTCATCACGACTTCTTGTCGGTTTACTAAAATTAGTTTCATATATGTTATCGGCAACATATACTTTGAGGGCGCTAATGGCCCAGTCATTGATTTTCAAACCAGAATATATTTTTGAATTTTCTACATCAGGGACGTAAATCAAATTTTTAATATCGTCATCCTCGTCTTCGACATGTATCGATATTATTTGCTTGTCCCACGGATAGGCGGATAAGTTAAATCGTGAGTGAAGGTTCGCTCTACATCGGTAAGAAACATGATGATAATCGCCACGTGTAATTAAGTTATCTTGCTCCGCTTTATATGCAAGGTATCCGTTCATTATCTCAAAATTTCGCGGATTCACATCACCCTTCCATTTAAACCAAATATAGAAGTCAACAGTATAAGTGCCTTTTCTGATATCAAGGTCATAAACGTCCATTATATAGAGTCCTACAGTTACTTTTGCTGGTTTTTGATGTCTTGGCTCTTGGGATAGGGCAGCGGACGAGAAAACAAAAACAAGGGTTATGCTGAAAAACAAATAAAGGAGATTAAAAAATATACGTACAAATGATTTCACCATGAAGTCCTTTTTCCCATTACTCTGCAAATTAATCATTTTCTTATATAAAGCTAAAGGTTTCGGGACTCTTATTTAGAATTTCGTAAGAATTAAATTTATTCAACCACGATTTGTTTTAGAAATCTACTATTAAAAGAGTAATTAGCATCTGAATGACTTCAGGAAGAAAGAATCTTTCCACTCAGAGTAAAATGCGTGGGATAGGGGATTCTGTCCTGGCTTGCTTCAGTTCTGAGAAGCAGGGGAGGGGAGGGCCAAACTTAATTGTGTGGCTTCATTACAAGCGATATTAAACTGCCCTGACGTATATTTGACTTGACAAACATTGTCAAAAGAAGTCCTAGTGCACTTATCCATTACACCTATTTAAATCAAGAAACTCTTGATCTCAGGCCATCGAGCCTGCATTGAATAGTTATGTGGCGCGCTCGCAAGCTTTCTTCCATCGCGTATTCTCGTTAAGTGTACTTCTGAAGATATCCAAATCTGAGCACCCATCAATGCTCTTGAGTAGTTCAACGATTGGCTTTTTAAGGTCGTTCGGAAGTGAGTTGCTGAGCATAATCGATTCAATTAGAGATATCTCAAAAGGAATACCGTACGTTTTCTTCTTTTCTTCCTTTTTCGTCCCGAGAACTATTCTATACTCCACCTCATCACGGTAGGCATAGCGCTTTATGAATGGAAGTCGGTCAACTCGAATTTCTTGTGTTTCAACATCATCAATCAGCTTATAGTCGACTTTAGCATGCACAATTTCCTTAAATGATTCCAGATGAGATAAGAACTTGTCCGTGTTGATCTTTATGCAAACGCCATCTGCGCCAGGAGAGAAGACTTTCCAGTGGTGCGAGGTCTCCGATGCTTTTGTAAAGCAAAGCACATACAGTGACTTAAATTTCTTTTTCTCGCCGTACTTCAACAAATAATGAGCATCGTTCTTGTCTTCCCACTTAGATGGATCAAGAAGTGTGAGCTCCCCTTTTTTAAGGATAGCCACTAATGAGGCAAGATTTGTGTATCGCTTTAACGTATCGGAATCCATAACTTTCTTTATATAACACAGTAATCACTTATGTGCAAAGCGAATTAGGCTCATAATAAACACTATTTGAAAATAGAGCACTCCTTTGAAAATTACGGAACACTCACTTTCAAGAAGTGTGTGTTTATGGGTAAGGTCTTATCTCCCTTGGCTCACATCAGTTCTGAGAAGCAAGGGAGGGGTGGCCAAGATAATCCCAGCAATTTTTCTGATAATCATTTTTTCTTCCAATACGGGGGAGTTTTCCATTATTTGCATTTTCTCCTATGTGTTCCTCCATCGGAAGGACTTAATGCTGTAGAATGCTTGTATAGCCCTTATAACGGCAAATAACAGGGATTCTGAATGGCATCTTAGCTTTGTTTAATAATGGAGAGAGAAGAACAAGCAATTAATTAATTAAGTCCCTATAGGGATATTAACTTAATTAATTTTTTTGCAATGGAGATGATAAATTGTTGCAGTCTCCTTATTACTGCACCATCTGAGCATATTCACTAAAGTGCAACGGCTCCAAGATCGCTTTGTGATTATCTAGGGTCATTGTAATTACCTGAAATTAAGTATCCTTCCTCAAGTCTTTAACTTTGTCAGTTCTCTCCCAGGTGAAACTGGGTTCAGTTCTCCCAAAGTGACCATAGGCAGCGGTTTCTCTATAGATGGGTCTTTTTAAATCCAGCATTTCGATGATTCCCCGAGGTGTAAGCTGAAAGTGTTTTCTTATTAGTTCTTCGAGTTTCTGATAAGGAATTTTTAAAGTTCCATAGCCGTTTATCATAATGGAGACCGGATCGGTTACCCCGATGACATAGGCTAATTGAATCATCAATTTATCAGCCAGCCCTGCGGCAACGGCGTTTTTCGCAATATAGCGAGCGGCATAGGTCGCCGAACGATCTACCTTAGTGGGGTCCTTCCCGGAAAATGCCCCTCCACCATGAGGTACCGCGCCGCCGTATGTATCCACAATGATCTTCCTGCCTGTCATCCCCGTATCGGATTGAGGGCCACCAATGACAAACTTCCCTGTAGCATTCACAAAATACTTGGTTTTGCTATCCAGCAACCCTTCGCCGATGACCGGCTTCACCACATTTTCTATGATCTCTTCTCTGGCTTTCTGGGTGATCATCTTCCCGGTAGAGTCCAGTATTTCTTCAGTATGCTGACAGGCTAAAACCACTGTATCCACTCTTTTGGGGATGCCATCTTCGTATTCCACTGTCACCTGCGATTTCCCATCCGGGCCTAGATACGGAAGGATTTTCTTCTTTCTCACTTCCGTCAGTTTACGGCAGAGTTTATGAGATAACATGATAGGCATCGGCATCAGTTCGGAGGTTTCCCTGCAAGCATATCCAATCATCAAGCCCTGGTCTCCTGCGCCTCCCAGATCCACCCCCTGAGCAATATTTTCAGATTGATTGCCTATAATGTTAACAATGGCGCAAGCTTCTGCACTGAATCCATACTTGGCATCGGTATATCCAATGTCTTTTATTAGTGGTCGTAGGAGGTTGGGCAGGTCAACATAACCCGTTGATGTTATCTCCCCTCCCACGATGACCAGACCAACAGTGACGAAGGTTTCGCATGCCACCCTGGAAAGGGGGTCTTGTTCTATCAGATTATCTAATACTGCGTCGGATATCTGATCACACATTTTATCTGGATGTCCTTCGGTTACTGACTCAGACGTGAAGAAATAATTTTTTGCTTGCATTTTTCCTCCTTATATAGATTTTCTTGTAACTCAATTTTTAAATACGAAATATCAGCCCTTTCCGTTTTCTTCCAGACAATCCTTTTGCGAAGGGAACTGTAGTCCACAGTCTCTAGGATAAATACCGAATTCCTCGATGGGACGACGAGGTCGTCTCCTCCATGCAGCAAACGAAATCCGCCATATGTTCTATATTCGCCAAGTAATCATGAGGGAGAAGCGAAACCTTTTGCAGATAGTCTTCAACATCGACGTCAAGACCATCAAAAAACCATGCCTTCTTCATATTGTCTGAAATGATGAGATGCTTCCATATGCCCGCTCTATTTATCTTATCACCCAAACTATTCATCTTCGAGCAGAATCTCGCCACTTCCTTCTCGCTTCCTTGTATAGACGGATTGATAAATATCCCATGCATGATGGAATGCCTCCCGATAGGGATCACCGTCATCCCGCAGCGTTTATTCAAAGAACATATATGCTCGTGGCATACTTTGCAATAAAATGTACACCACTTTGATCCGCGCCTGATCATCTCGCGTCCGCAACAGTAACAGAGTTCCCACATTCTCTGGTAATCAAACCTTGACCAGTCACCCTTCGGCTTTTTCTTGCAATAACACCCTTGGTAGAGGATATTTCCATCGTTTACTATATGTCCGTAGAGCTCGAAGCATGTTAAGCAGATTTTCATCGGAAACCTCCTTTTAGGCCTAAGGCGCTGACAAATGACAAATACGACAACAAATTCGTCCCGAATTGATGGATAAAGCATTCTGACCACAAAAAAGCCCGCGCCAAAAAGGCAACGGGCTCATTAACAAAATCATACCGGCCTTTAGCGACTTTTATATAGCGGTTGCAATTAACCTATTAAATCACCGCTGAAACATAATGAATTCTTTCAAAGGCGAACTTCTTATGATGGATTGAATAGTTTTGTATGTGCTCAATAAGTTAAAATATGGATCGTTATAGGAGGTATGCACCCGTCATTCTATAAATCAGAGAATGGGCGAATAAGGTATCGCTTCCTTCCTGTAATCCTCATAACGGTAATCCAGTTCTGGATAGAAGATTACAATCGGTAATCATCAGATTCAAAATACGAAGAAAAGAAGAGGCTGTTGTCACTTTGCCTTTTGATATTGCTACGAACCTCGACATTTCACGGATCCGCTAAATATCGAGGAATCTTCTTCCGTCAAATTTCTTTCGAGAAACTAATTCCAATATAAATTACATTGTCGCTTACTGGTTTCGTGACGTAGCCACAAAATTACATGTTCACCATAATTTCGGCCCCATAGATGTGGGAATCCGCGTTGAATGAAACAGAAAGTATTATGATGCCGTTACAGATATCGTATACGACCCAAAATTCATTTTCCGCACAACACGCCACGGAGATAGAGTCAGAACCTTCTGCACCAACCCGGGCGGACGGGTGCGGTCAGAGAACTATTATAACTTCAGGTTGGTGAACGGTGACGCACTCTCCGGACGGAAAACAGAAAACACGAATTTTGCCTTAATCAATACGGTCTTTTTGACCGAGCCCTTTTCCGATACGACCGAATTCTGGCATATGATCGCCAAACAATTCTTTCTGCTGGGGGGAGGCAAGCCAATCGTTCAGAGGGTAGGGGACTTCCGGGAGGGGAGAAGAAGTTCCATCTCAACATTTAACAGTAGGACTCATCATTTTTGGCTTTGTAAGGCAACATATAATGCAGCACCGGGAGATATAACGCTTGGTTTGCCCGCCCGTATCATCGACAATCTCTGGGAGTCCTTAAAAAAGCTTGATAAAATAGTGCCCGGGATTCTTCACCCGTCCACCCTGTTGTATGCACCGGAGATTAAGTTTTTTGATACGCATTTTATAACAGATGAAAATCTTGAAACGAATGTCAAAGGTATCTTTGTAGCAGGCGACGGCACCGGGAAGAGTCGTGGTATTGTGGGAGCAGGAATCTCAGGAATCATTGCAGCCAGAGGAATTTCCAAGAAATACTTTTAATTCTTTGAGTATAGTAGACCGTTTTCTCCCGAAATACAGGTTGAGGTTTGTTTTCTCCGTTACCAGCTGATTTCCCGACAGTGCCATAGTATTTCAACCATATATCGGTGACCAAAGCTCCTCACAGAACAAGACATCTAGATTTTTTTCATTCATACTATAATTATCGAGAAAATAGCATTAGTGATTACATTTTGAAATTCTGCATTTTCGTCGAGGTTGACGATTTATTGACTACGGGAAGAAAGAATTTTCCACTCAGAGTAAAATGCGTGGGGGAGGGACTAATATCTTGGCTTGCTTCAGTTCTGAGAAGCAGGGGAGGGGGGATGGCCAAGATAAATCAGGATAGAGTTATCTCTTTCTCCTACGAGTTGTGCAAATGTTCGATTGATAATGAGTGCAGATTATTGATAGAAATCGATAGCAGGGGTCAAAATTAACTATCAAGAAAGCTTAATCAACGGGACAATGGATAATAATATAAACTAATAGTTGTTCTGTTCAATTCAAATCGTAATGCGGTTGTTCTTCTATAATATCGGGTTTCTCCTATCAATCAACTGTCAACTATTCCTTATTGTCTTGCAATTCTGATTTATTAGTGATTTCTTACGACATAAGTTTGAACCATGGGGAGTCCATTTAACCGATCAAGATAGAGAGGGGGAAATTGAAATGAAGAGGAGTAATGTTTATTTTCTAGTATTGGTCGTAATGGGTCTGGTCTTGATGTTATTCGGTGCAGGATGCGCAAAGAAACAGATGGTAAAAGAAGGGCCGGTCATGGAGAAACCGGCAGTAGCGGAACAGGCGCCTGCCCAGCCATCCGCTGATGCGGGAAAAGAGAAAGCAATGGCAGAAGCTGCAGCCAAGGCAAAAGCGGAGGAGGCAGCTAGGGCAGAGCAGATGGCGAGGGAAAAGGAAGAAGAGGCTAGGGCTGCACAAGTGGCTAGGGAAAAGGCTATGGCAGAGGAAGCGGCAGCCAAGGTTGAAAAAGAAGCCTCTCAATTCGATGATATACATTTTGCATACGATAAATATGATCTCGATACGGAAGCCAGAGCAATCCTCAATATCGTTGCCAAAAGGCTCAATGCGCACCCCGGATATGTAATGCGAATAGAGGGAAACTGCGACGAGCGTGGCTCGATTGAATACAACATCGCACTTGGTCAGCGACGGGCTGACGCTGCCATGAAATACCTTGTCGATCTGGGCGTTGACAAGAGCAGAATTAGCACAGTCAGCTATGGCAAGGAAAGGCCTCTCGATCCAGCGCACGATGAAGAGGCCTGGGCAAAGAACAGGAGAGACCATTTTGTTGTGACACTCAAGAAATAGGCATTACTTTCCCTAGCCCCTCACTTCTTCGCCGATTTGGAGGTGAGGGGCAGACAATATTTTAGAATCTTGTCAGTTTGTTCTGGGGAAATGATCTGCCTGACCTGCCCCCGGAAAATTGATCCAGACATCAAGTGAGATTTCTGTCATACTTTTGGATCATATAAAGGAGGTCCGGATGAGTCGGAAGCGTTTTACAGCAGAACAGATTATAGGAATACTACGGGAGGCGGATGTGGAGTTATCCCGGGGTAAGCAGCTAGGTCAGTTTCGGAAAGAGTTTCAGAGTATTTGGAGGCAGAACTTTCGCAGTGCCAATGATTGAAACGGGAAGTATGGGTAGACTCAATTCAGACGACAGTATGAAGGCTCCATTTTTAAAGGGTCTGAGTTCTCCCCTTCTGCTGCGTGTGCCCTCTGGAAGCATCATGAGGGAGACCCCTTTTACCAATGTTTCTTTTGCGGCGCGGAGACTAGCATAGGATGCTGCCGGGTCAGGTCTGTCGATGTATATGTTGCCCCCAAGCTTGCCAGCCAGTCCGAATAACGGGATGCGGCGCAGCTCGACCTTCATAGCCCACTTGATATCAATTCCGAGGAACCCATACAATATCAGAATATCATAGAGGCTATTATGATTGGCTGCAACGATATATGATTGCTCCCTGATAACATTATCACGCCCCAGGACGGTGACCCGGATCGGGGTGATAAAACAGATAAAGCGTGCCCACCAAACCCCCGCTGTACGGCTTGTCGTATTTGAATCTGTAAACACCAGAATAAGCATTCCAAAAAGTATGAAAAAGACTGTGGAAAGAATGAAGATCGGAAGGAAGACGAGCCATTTGTATGGTTGATAGAGGGCGTATAGCAGCTTCGTAATTATCATTCCTCTGCCCTGGTAACACAAAGCTCTCATATCAGAAATATTTTACTAATTGATTACAGGAGCTGACGTCCTATCCATCTCGTGTCTGCCATTGCCAGAACGCTTGTTCCTATTTTTTAAAGGATTCAGTTAGTTTCATAGATTACACATCGATTACATCAAGTATCGTAAAGTATAGCAAAGTTGGCTAAGGGATGGTAGGATAAATTATGACAGGGATAATAATGAATAATACCAGAGTTAGATTACTTAAAGAAGGCAAAAAAAGTAAGATTCCCGTAGTATACTGGATGAGCCGCGACCAACGCGTACGTGATAACTGGGCGCTCCTTTTTGCCCAGGATATGGCCATGAAACAGCAGGCACCTCTTGCAGTTATCTTCTGCCTGGTACCCCAATTCCTCAATGCAACCGTCAGACACTATGATTTCATGCTTACAGGCTTGGAGACAATAGAGGAAGGCCTGTCAGAAAAACATATCCCCTTTTATCTTCTCACCGGTGCTCCGGACAAGGAAATACCTCGATTCCTCCAAATACACAGGGTTGGTACACTGGTTACTGATTTCGACCCTTTGAGAATTAAAAGAATATGGAAGGAACATATAGCAAAGAAAATTGACACCTCTTTTTATGAAGTGGACAGCCGCAATATCGTGCCATGCTGGATTGCTTCCCCAAAACAGGAATTTGGAGCATACACCTTTCGTCCCAAGATACACAGATGGTTGAAGGATTATTTAGTGGAATTTCCTCCATTGCAAAAAAACACGATTCCATGGGTGGCAGATCAGGAGGGTATCGGCTGGTCAAGCGTGAAGAAGGCACTTGATGTGGATTCTTCCGTAGGTGCTGTGAACTGGATAAAGCCGGGGGAGAGGGCGGCACACAAGGTGCTCTCCGATTTTATAGAAACGCATTTGAGCCGCTATCCCACAGAGAGAAACAACCCAAATAATGATAGCCAATCGAATCTTTCACCCTATCTTCACTTTGGCCAAATCTCCAGCCAGAGGGTGGCCTTTGAGGTGATAAAACGCGTGAGGAAAAAGGAGCATATAGAAACCTTTTTAGAAGAATTGATAGTCCGTCGTGAACTCTCAGATAATTACTGCTTTTACAATATCCATTATGATATGCTTCAAGGGTTTCCTCCTTGGGCACAAAAGACCCTCAATGACCACAGAAAAGATTATCGCCCTTATCGATACTCACTCAGCGAATTTGAAGAAGCAAAGACCCATGATGACCTTTGGAATGCGGCCCAGATGGAGATGGTGAAACGGGGGAAAATGCATGGGTATCTGCGGATGTATTGGGCAAAGAAAATCCTCGAATGGACGGCAGCGCCGGAAGAAGCTCTCCACGTCGCCATATACCTTAATGACAGATATGAGCTTGATGGAAGGGACACCAATGGCTATACAGGCATTGCATGGAGTATCGGCGGTGTTCACGACAGGGCGTGGAATGAACGGGAAGTCTTTGGAAAGATTCGCTATATGAGTTATAATGGGTGCAAATCAAAGTTTAACGTAAAGTCTTATGTGGAGCGTATAAAAACACTATGAAAGGAATACGTAAAAATCTCCACTATATCCTTGCACCTATCTTCTATTTTTCAGTTGCTCAAATTGGAAGCTCCTTCACTATGCAGGGGGTTTCCACGTGGTATATGGCCATCATGAAGCCGTCCTATAACCCTCCGGGCGTCATAATAGGTGTTGTCTGGACAGTAATATACATACTCTCTGCCATCTCGCTCATTGTCTTCGTGAATGCGGCCAGGGGCAAAAAAGATCTATGGGTTATATCGGGTCTTTATTTACTGAACGGGTTGATAAATGCTCTCTGGAGCTACATATTCTTTGTCAGGCATCTGCTTTTTCTCGCTTTTCTCGATGCGCTTTTCATCTGGGTTACTGTGGGACTTCTCATAATATATATCTGGTCATATTCCAGGATATCGAGCATGCTCCTTGTTCCCTACTTCCTGTGGGTTTCATTTGCAACATATCTTACCTTTGTTATATATAGATTAAATTGAATTCATTGTTACGACATGGTGGTAAAAAATAATGAAAAGAGAAAAGGTTCCAAATACGACACGAAAGGGTGCAGTAATTATTCCGGAGCGATTAAAGCTGCTCGATAGGATGGAGTATTTTGCGGTACTTGCAACAGATTCTGACGGGCAACCTTATACATCCCTAATTAACTTTGCACTCATGCCTGACTACAAGACAGTTATATTTGCCACACCAAGGGCGACAAAGAAATACAGGAATATGATCAAGACAAAATCCGTGGCGCTCCTCATCGATAGCAGGCCAAAAAAGACTAAAAACCTTATGGGCACGGAGGCAGTAACAGTGATTGGGAATGCCCGTCCTTTGAAAAGAGGAAAGGCATGGGAAACTTTCGCGAACATATATATTAAAAAGCACCCCGATCTCGCGGAGTTCATATATTCACTATCTACTTCACTCATGGTTGTGGACGCAACACGATGTATCCATGTGAGTCAGTTTCAAACCATTTCTGTATGGGATTGCGGGCAATAATCATGATAATAAGCTTTTCTTGACACGTCCACTGCAGCAATTCCTGGGGGGTAAAGAGAATGAAGGGCG
Organism: Syntrophales bacterium; assembly: GCA_050011475.1. Taxonomy (GTDB): domain Bacteria; phylum Desulfobacterota; class Syntrophia; order Syntrophales; family JBEKJA01; genus JBEKJA01. The sequence continues at coordinate 861 of JBEKJA010000057.1, read as the reverse complement.
TGTGAATTACGTCAGAGGAAATAAACAGAGAACATCTAATATGCTTTATTGGTCCAGAAAATATTCCTATTACCTAAAATAATAATCTAAAATCTAAGGGAGATGTATATGAAGATAAGTCAATATTTTGAGGAAAGAGAAGGAGTGGGGGTTCTTGCCACTGCGGATGCCGATGGAAATGTCGATGCTGCCCTCTATGGGAGACCACATTTTTTCGATGATGAAACGATTGCGTTTATCGCTGCCGAGAAATTGACCCATGACAATCTTCAGTCAAACCCCCATGCAGTCTATCTGTTCAAGGAGAAGGACCGATATGAAGGTTGGCGGCTGTATATCACCAAAATCCGTGAAGAGAAGGACGGCCCTCTGATTGAAGAAATCCGCCGGAAGAAATACCCTGAGGTGGAGGGTAAATACAAAGTAGGCCCCAAATATCTAATCTATTTCCGCCTGGACAAGGTCCTACCATTGATAGGCGAGGGACGCTGAAATTATTTTGAAGGATGACTCATGAGAAAGATCCGTATTGGCATAAGCACCTGTCTTCTGGGTGAGAATGTCCGTTACAACGGTGGACATTCGCTTGACCGTTTTCTACGGGATACTCTGGGTAAGTACGTTGAGTATATGCCGGTGTGTCCCGAGGTGGAATGTGGTTTTGGCATACCGCGAGAAACATTTCGACTGATAGGTGACCCTAAACAACCACGGCTGGTAACAAGCCATACGGGTGTCGATCACACCGATCGGATGGAAGTTTTGGCTAGGAAGCGTGTGGTCGGACTGGAGAATGACGACCTTTGCGGTTTCATTTTTAAAAGTGACTCTCCGTCGAGCGGGATGGAGCGTGTTAAGGTT
>JBEKJA010000056.1:0-11257 GCA_050011475.1 Syntrophales bacterium | reverse complement strand
GGTATGCAGGGTGTGAGCTTACGAAATATCCGACTTACTGCGTTTCAATGTTCTGCCAGTGACATTGAAATATCACGAATACCTTCTGTTGATGTGGGAAGAGGGGTCCCGAATAGGAAAGCCCGTTACCCGATTATAGAGAGCCGGATGGGTGAAATGATGTTTACCCATTTTGGCATCGGCGGTCCCGTAACCCTTCTTATGAGTCTGGCCGTGGTGGATGCATTGGAGAAAGGTCCCGTAAGTGTTTCCATCGATTTGAAGCCTGCTCTGAATAGGTCTCAACTCCATGCGCGGCTTCAGCGTGATTTCGACCGATACGGACTCAGAACCTATCGCAGGATCGTTGAAGGACTATTGCCGGAGAAGATGGTCGGTCCGGTGGTCCACCTCTCCGGTGTGGCATCCGATAAGCCCGCCAATCAGGTTTCGGCATTGGAGAGGGAACGCCTCGCGGGTATTCTTAAATCCCTGCGCTTCAATGTGAGATCGTCTCTTCCGCTCTCCTCCGCCGTAGTAACAGCGGGGGGTGTGTCGCTCGAAGAAATAGAGCCGAAGACCATGTCCTCACGTATCGTTAAGGGTTTGTATTTCAGTGGTGAGGTTCTCGATCTCGATGCGGACACGGGTGGCTATAACTTGCAGGCTGCTTTTTCCACCGGATACGTTGCGGGTGAATCCGCGGCGGCACATCTTCTCTCACATTGATAAAGGAAGAGGAGTTTTTAAAGGGTTGTTTCCATGGAAATGGTATTCTCGGGCATCTTGTACCCAAGCTTCTGGAACAGATTGATGCAGGCTTCCACAATTTCGTTGTCATATAGCGTGTGCCGGTTCCGATCAATTTCTTCGAGGGCGTTATCAACACCAAGTGTGGGACGATAAGGCCGGTGGGAAGACATTGCCTCGACTACGTCAGCCACGGCAATGATACACGCCTCCTTGAGAATCTCATCACCTTTGATTTTCTGAGGGTATCCGGAACCGTCAAGGCGTTCATGGTGCTGATAAACAATATCGGCTAAAGGCCATGGGAAGGTGATGTCCTTGAGTATATCATAACCGGCCTTGGCATGGGTGTGAATCAGCCTAACTTCCATTGGATTCAGGTTGCCGGGTTTGCTGAGTATCTCCGCCGGTATATAGAGCTTGCCCACATCATGGATCATAGCGGCCATATTGACTGCTTCGACCTGTTTCACAGGCAAATCCATTTCCCGGGCAATGGCTGTGGCCAGATCGGTGACCCGTGTTTCATGACCCGATGTATAAGGATCGCGAATTTCAACTGCCAATGCCATGGCCTGTATGGTTCCGCCGACAGCATGGTGCAAATTATCAGACGTTCTGATCAATTCCTCATCGGATAGTTTACGATCGGTGATATCATATGCCGATGCGATCACGGCGGGTTCTCCGCCATACTCGATCTGTGCAGCGGCAAAGTCACACCAGCGCATCTCGCCTGATTTCGTGGCGAACTTGAATTCAAACCGGGAGGAAGTACCGGATGTCTTAAACAATACACGGCCTCTATTCCTGACAAATTCGCGGTGATCGGGATGAATAATATCCCATAAGTTTAATCGCAGTAATGCCTGGCGATCATAGCCGGTGATCCGGCACATCAAATGATTGACCCAGACAAAGCGATCGTCCTGGTAGATGAATATGGCTACGGGAGCAGTTTCGGCCAATTTCCTGAATTTTTCTTCACTTTCTCTCAGTGCTTCCAGGTAACGTTTACGTTCGGTGATGTCGCGGCCGCTAAAAATTACCCCGGCGGGGAGCCCTGTATCGTCGACATATACATTTCCCTCCGCTTCAATCCAGATATAGTGACCCCGGAAGTGCTGATAGCGGAATTCGGTAGCCACGTTTGATTTAAGATTAGTATATTCATGTCTAAAGATTTTTTTAATGCGATCTACATCATCCGGATGCAGATAGGAGAAATAGGATGTTCCGATCATGTTCTCCGGTATATATCCAAGGAGGGCCTGATGAGATGGACTGACATACTGGAATATCCCTTCAGGGTCAGTCAGACTGATCAGCTCCAGCATATGTTCACTGATCAATTTAAACAAATCTACTCCAGGATGGACGATCAATCAACAATCCCTTCCTTAATAAGGATACTAACTAATAGAACATTTTACGCTAATAATTTAAAAGATTCAAGCAGATTATACCATATATTGTATGATTGAGGAATTTTAGCTCTATATATGGTTTTTAGATATCCAGCAACTGTATAGTGTCGAGGCGGCACGGTATGAACTGCGGACAAGAGGTCCTGACTCAATGTGACTGAATCCCATTTCATACGCCCTGGCTTTTATTGCTTCAAACTCTTCCGGACGATAATATTTTACCACAGACCAGTGGGAGCGTGTGGGTTGCTGATACTGGCCTATGGTTATGCTTCTGCAGCCTGCCGAAGCGAGATCGGACAGAAGGATGGATATATCCTCTTCGGATTCACCAAATCCTAACATGAATCCGGACTTGGATATAACAGGGACCTGGCCGGCTTTTGCCTCATTAAAACTCTTTATGTTTTCCAGAAGCTTCAGTGAGGTTTGATAGTTTCCCCCCGGGCGAAGCTTTTTGAAAAAGGCCGGGACAACCTCCATATTGTGATTGAGAACATCCGGCCGGCTTTCGAGCACCCGCCTCAATGCGTCATCATTCCCTCTGAAATCGGGGATGAGAACCTCCACTCCGCAGTCCGGGAGTTCCTTGCGGATTGTCCCGATGCACTGTGCGAAAAAAGATGCCCCCCCGTCGGGCAGATCGTCTCTTGTTACAGATGTAATGACGACATAATTTAGACCGACAGTTCGCACAGTCTCGGCCAGTTTCAATGGTTCATCGCTGTCAGGTTTGCCGGGAATGCCGTAGGGTACATTACAGTACAGGCAATTCCTTGTACAGATGTTGCCTAGAATAAGGAATGTAGCCGTACCTTCCCCAAAGCATTCCGCAAGGTTCGGGCAGCGAGCCTCCCGGCAGATGGTGTGGAGGCCGGTGCGGTTCAAGGCAGCCTGAATTTTCCGGTACGCGGTGCCGCCCGGCAGACGAGTTTTAAGCCATTCCGGTTTTCGGGGGATATTGTCCATCAGTTCAGAAACTTTATCAAAACCGATATAAGGAGCAGCAGCAGTATCACAATGGCAAACAGCAGATATCTTGGTTTAAAAAACTTCCTGCCGATGATTACCTCTCCGCAGTGTTCGCAAATCGTCAGCCTGTTTTCGATAGCTTTTCCGCAATGAGGGCACGGAACCAGATGCTCTCTTTCCATGATCCGTTTCTCCACACTTTTGCCGACCTCCCTGCGAACATTATATTGCCAGCTGCAGTCATCTGTCGGGCATTTTCCCGTGAGGGGCATATTGTCTGTCCACATGAAGAATCTATTGCATTCCGGACAATGGATCTTCAGCATCACTTATCTCCAGCAGCAAATTTTTAATGATGATGCGTTAAGTACTACAATGATAATGGGAATTCAAGTATGTAATTATTATATGTTATGAGTTCAAAGTTGATTATTTCCATAAAGTAAGTTAATAATTATAACCTTACAAGAATCTGATGCTGCTCCCCCCACCAGGCATTGATCGAAGTTGAGGAGGATACAAGGATGAAAAAATTCTTTACACTTTTTTTAGCGGTTTTATTCATCGGAGCTATGTTCAGCGCAGCTTGGGCGGGCAAAACCCTTGAAGACGTTAAGAAGAAGGGCATAATGGTAGGAGGTGTGAAAGATTCCACACCAGGTTTCGGATATATTGACGAGAAGACCCAGGAAATTGTCGGATACGATGTGGATTTTTTAAAGTACATTGCAAAAAAGCTCGGTGTCAAGCTTGAGCTGAAGCCCGTAACGTCGGCGACCCGTATGCTGCAATTGATTGTGGGCAACATTGACATCATCGCCGCGACTATGACGAAGACCCCGGAACGTGCCAGACAAATTGATTTGAGTTACACATATTTCTTTACGGGACAGAAGTTCATCACCAGCAAGAAGGACCATATAATAAAGTTCTCGGACCTGGAAGGGAAGAAAATCGGCACGGTCAAGGGATCTACCTTCGAACAAAATGCAAAGAAGGCTTTGCCGAAAGCAACCATTCTATCCTTTGACGATTATCCCCAGGTTTTTCTTGCCTTGGAACAAGGAAAAGTAGCTGCCGTCACAACCGAAGAATCCATCCTTGCCGACATCCTTGCCAAAGCGCCGAACAAAAAGAATTATGAGATTCCGAATATTCAAATCTCTGATGAACCCTATGCACTGGGTGTACGCAAGGGTGATATAAAATTCCTGGATTTCGTGAATGCAACACTGCTCGAGATGGAGAAAAATGGTGAAGCCGGGAAGATTTTCAATAAATGGTTCGGCCCTAAAGCGGATACTCCTTTGATGCGCAACTTCAAGATTACGGACCAAAAGTTGCCCTGGGAGAAATAGCGGTCCATGCGGCACCTTTTGGGGAATCACGACTGTTGAAAGAGTTTGTTGAAAAAGTGCTCTTTCTTTTTGGAAATGTATAAAGCACCGTCGTAGTCGACGATAAGTTTGCCTTCAAGGTGGTCCAGTTCATGTTGAATAACCCTGGCCGCGAAGTCGATATAACGCTTGCTGATCCTTTTCCCCGAAGCATCCAAACCCCGCACTTTTATCTCGGGATATCTGGCAATCTCTACCTGGATGTCGGGGCATGAAAGGCAACCTTCAGCCATGATCTCCTCTTCACCCCTGAACTGGGTGATCCTGGGGTTTATAAGGAACTCATAGTCCTGATCGTTCCTGATTGGATCCTTTTTATCGAAATTCCTCGTGCGAAAAATAATGATCCTCTTGTTGATCCCGATCTGCGGAGCGGCCAGTCCCACCGCGTCGTTCCTGGAGAGAAACGTTTCGATGAGACATTCTATAACCGCTCTGCTCTTCTGATCAACAGGCAGGACAAGATCCTCGCTGGGAGCCCGGAGTATACGGGTATCCCCTTCATTTCTGCCTTCGTCATTCCAGAGAGTCAGGATTTTTGCCATCGCCATACAGGATCGCCCTTTCCATCAATGTCGATGGTAATATATAGCACCTGCGGGGATGAAATGCAACCGCACTGCTGGTATGCCTCCGCGCAACCCTTCGTTTTCCTTGCCAGGGCGAAAAATCCCTCGCTTCCGAATTGCGAACTTGTTATTTGAAATAAATCGAGGTAACGTTTCTGCGGGGAGATTGAATTTGATTGATTGGATCATCACAAGAGCGGCGAGATCGGTTCTGACCGGGGCTATAAGATTTGATGGTGTCGGGATACCGGCCATACCCCGGGGAGACCGATCCATGCCACGCCTGCTTTATATCCATATCCCGTTTTGTGAGCGATTGTGCCCTTACTGTTCGTTTCACCGGATTGAATTGGATGTGGCCCTTTGCAGGCAATATTTTAGAGCCCTGCGCCAGGAAATTCCCCTTTACCGGAAGAAGGGGTACGACTTCAATGGGATGTATGTTGGAGGAGGGACCCCTACAGTCATGGTGGATGAGCTTGCCGAAACCCTTACTCTCGCCCGGGAGACTTTCAGCATTGGTGAAGTATCCGTGGAAACCAATCCCGATCATCTCACGGATGATCGCCTCGACGTGCTGAAGCAGGCCGGTGTGAATCGGCTGTCTGTCGGGATTCAGAGTTTTGACGATAGTCTTCTCAAATCCATGCAACGTTACGATAAATATGGAAGCGGGGAAGAAATCGCGTTCCGTCTCCGCGAAGTACTTGGACGTTTCGACACCCTCAATGCCGATATGATTTTTAATTTTCCCTCTCAGACGGAGAAAATGCTGGAAATCGATCTGGCCATCCTGGTCGATATGGCCATTGATCAGGTTACCTGGTATCCTCTCATGGTATCCGATGCGACCCGAAAACAGGTCTGTAAAACATTCGGTCGCGTAAATTACAAAAAAGAGAAACTATTTTATGAGAAAATTGTCACCAGTCTCATACCCCCTTATAACTTTTCTTCCGCTTGGTGTTTTTCACGCCGGAAGGCCATGATTGATGAATATATTGTGGACTATGAAGAATATGCAGGTTTGGGCAGTGGCGCCATCGGCTACCTCGGCGGGACGTGTTACGCCAACACATTTCTTATTCCGGAATACATAGATCGCTTACACCGGGGGGATCTGCCATTGATGGCATCAAAAGCCTTTTCCATCCACGAGCAGATGCGTTATGATTTTCTTATGAAGCTCTTTGGTACGGTCCTGGATCCCATGGCCCTGTCCCGGAAATACGGGCGAAGCATTTATCCTTACCTTTGGTTCGAACTGCTTGCCTTTCTTCTTGCCGGGAGATTGCACCGAAGCGGTGGTCTTTACAGACTGACACCGCAAGGCAATTATGCCTGGGTGGTTATGATGAGAGAATTTTTTATTGCCGTGAACAACTTCCGGGATTATTGCCGCCAGGGGGCAGGGGTTCCGTTGGAGGGCGGACATGATGAATGATCATCTTAAAATGGCGATGAGGAATCTTCCTAGGATCGATGAACTGATACAGTTTATTGATCGGGAGGGCGGAATGCTGTCCGTGAGAAAGGAAATACTGCGGGATACCTGCCGGAGGGTTGTGGAGAATTTCCGCCGGGATATTGCCGAAGGCTCCAGGGAAGGGAAAGTCATGTCTGCGCCAACGCTCGATGAAGCAGCCATGAAGGTTCTTCAAATCATCAGGGACCTCAGGCGCTACAGTTTTCGCAAAGTTATTAATGCCACAGGGGTCATTTTACACACGAACCTCGGCCGGGCTCCCCTGTGCAGGGAAGCGCTCGATCATATCGTTGAGATTGCCGGTGGATATTCCAATCTGGAGTATGATCTGGCAAAGGGAGAGCGGGGGCAGCGTTACGGGCATGTACGCGAACTCCTTTGTCTCCTGACCGGTGCGGAAGACGCGCTGGTTGTCAATAATAATGCAGCTGCCGTTCTGCTTGTCCTCAATACGCTTGCCGAAGGAAAAGAGGTCATCGTATCCCGTGGTGAACTGATAGAGATCGGCGGAGAATTCAGGATCCCGGAAGTCATGCAGAAAAGCGGAGCCCGCCTTCGGGAAGTTGGGACGACAAACCGCACCAGGATAACGGACTATGAGAGGGCTATTGGATATGATACGGCGCTTCTCATGAAAGTTCATACAAGCAATTTCCGAATGGTCGGCTTCACGGAGGAAACGGACCGGGCCGCCTTGGCCGGGCTTGGGAAAAAATATGGGATACCCGTGATGGATGATCTTGGGAGCGGATGTCTGATCGATCTTAAAGCCTTTGGTTTGAAGCATGAGCCTACCGTGCAGGAGGCCCTGGCTGCCGGGATTGATGTGGTGACATTCAGCGGGGACAAACTGCTAGGCGGACCTCAAGCCGGACTGATCCTCGGCAGGAAAAATCTGATTGAAATGATCAGCAGAAATCCGCTGAATCGTGCTTTGAGGATTGACAAGCTGACACTGGCAGCTCTCGAAGCGACTCTGGTCAGGTACCTTGGCGTGGAAGATATCGGCACTGGCTTCCGCACCATGCGGGCACTTGTGGACCCTGTAACGGAAATCCGGAAACGGGTCCATATACTGATGAAAATGCTGAAAAAGCTGCCACCGGAGAAGTGGCAAATCGAACTGAAGGATGGTTTTTCGATGGCAGGGGGCGGTTCACTCCCGGACCAGGGGATTCCAACCATGCTGTTGGCCATCCGGTGTGCCGGTCTGAACCCCAATATGCTGGAAGAGCGCCTTAGAAAACTTGATATTCCGATCATAGCTCGAATTGCCGGGGAAGAAATACTGTTTGACCTCAGGACTATTGCCGAGGAAGAGTTTCCTTTGATCCGGGATGGCTTGGAACAAATCCATTGTGGAGATTGAACGACCCGATCATGACGGGAATACACCATCGATATACGGTTCGGGATAAGGAGAAAGGAAACAGACTGGATGTGTTTCTCGCCTCCCGCAAGGCGGTCTTGAGCCGCTCGCAGGTCAGGAAGGCTGTGGACGAAGGCAGGGTCCTGGTTAATGGTGCCCCCATCAAATCGGCTTTTCGCTTACGGACGGGCGATATAGTAGATATCGAGGTTCATGGGCCATTACCCTGTGCACTTCAGCCGGAAGCGATTGCTCTCGATATAGTTTACGAAGACAAGGAATTGCTGGTGATCAACAAGCCTGCGGGTGTGGTGGTCCACCCAGCGCCGGGCCATGCACATGGGACCCTGGTGCATGGTATTCTTCACCATTGCCATGACCTTTCCGGCATTGGCGGCGTCATGCGGCCCGGGATCGTCCACCGCCTTGACCGTGACACATCCGGCCTGCTCATCGTGGCCAAATCCGATTCAGCCCATCAGCATCTGTCAGCCCAATTCAAGGCACGGAAAGTACACAAGACCTACCAGGTCCTTGTCCATGGGGATGTAAACGGCGAATCGGGCGAGATCAATCTTCCAATCGGCAGGCATCTTGTCGCCCGGAAGAAAATGTCCACAAAGAGCAGGTATGGGAAGGAGGCTAAAACCCGCTGGCGTGTTATAAAGCGATTCGGCGTTGCAACCCTTCTGGAGGTGGATATTCTGACCGGCCGGACGCACCAGATAAGAGTTCACTTGACCTCCATGGGGCATTCTGTAGTGGGGGATGCGGTTTATGGAAACCAGCGTCAGGCAAATTCTGTACGTGATCCATTCATGCGCTCGGCTTTGAAATCGATGAAACGCCAGGCCCTTCATGCGGGCAAAATTTCCTTTATTCATCCAAAGACTGGAGAAGACCTTGAATTTACTGCCCCTTGGCCTGTAGACATGGAAGGTTTATGCCGCGTGCTGGAATCTACACAGTCATCCTGATCTCATAACCTTTGTCATCCTGAATTTGATTCAGGATCTAATATAAAAACATAGACCCTGAAATAAATTCAGGGTGACCAATCGAGGTGGGGGTTGGATTCTTGTTTCACTTGACGAACAAAGATTCATTTTCTTATTTTACCGCTGAGAATCTTCTTGCTTTGCCGTTTATTATCCATGCATTCTGTACGAGGCACGGCGGTATCAGCGATGGCCCCTTCTCCAGCTTGAACTTCAGTTCCCGGACAGGGGATGATCATTGGAAGATTCTGGAGAATCATACCATACTTGCCCGCCATTTCGGATTCCAGCCCAAACAGCTCTTTATGGTCCATCAAGTTCATGGAGATGATATTTTCATTCTTGATGAAAATGCTCCAGTCACCTATCCTGACGGACCGCCCATTTCCTGTGATGCTTTGGTGACGGCGCATACCAGCATAGCCATAGGCATTAAAACTGCCGATTGTGTGCCCATCCTCATGGTGGATACGGAAAATTGCGTCATTGCCGCCGTACATGCAGGTTGGAAAGGGACAGCCCTGGCCCTGGCGGCCAGGGTCGTTAAAGTGTTGGGGGAACGCTATGGCACACGGCCGGAGCATTTAATTGCCGCTGTGGGTCCGGCGATTGGCCCCTGCTGTTATGAGGTGGATGAAACCGTTATTCGGGCCATGGCGGATCAGAAGAATTCCCTGACCCTGTGTGCCGGCGGAAGAAAGGGCAGATGGATGCTTGATCTTGTGTCGGCCAACCGGTTTCAGCTTATGAGGGCGGGTATTCCGGAAGATGGCATTGCGGTCGCGAATATTTGTACCTCATGCCGGCGAGACCTGTTCTTTTCACACCGGGGAGAAGAAGGGCTCACCGGGAGACAATTGAGCTTTATCATGATGGTCACGAGCCAAAGTCAGGCATCCGAAGAAAAAAATATCTTGACAGATGAATTCCACTCAGTATAAGCAGGAATCGGGTCACGGAAAGGCGTATTAATCCCCCCTTCTGGAGTGTTTCAAAAATTCACAAGAAAAGCCTGATCACTCATCAACTTTTTTTTATGGTTCATTTCATAAATAAGAACCTCTAAAACCGATTGCCATCTTTGATGACTTCCGCGGATGGGCTGCTACACTGCTGGCAGGAATACCTGATTGAACCTGAAATAAATTTTCCATAAGGAACAGAATCATGAATATTGAAGACATCAAACAATTGCCTATTAGTGAGTTAACCAGTCTTGCGAAGGATTTAAATGTTCCCGGAGCCAGCGGCATGCGCCGGCAGGACCTGATCTTCTCGATTCTCCAGACTCAAGCGGAGAACAATGAAATCATTTCAGGTTCAGGTGTTCTTGAAATCCTTCCCGACGGCTTCGGTTTCCTTCGTGCTGTCGATTACAACTATCTTCCAAGCCCTGATGATATCTATGTGTCTCCATCCCAGATCAGGCGGTTCAGTCTGAGAACCGGCGATACGATTTCCGGAGAGGTTCGCCCGCCAAAGGAGGGGGAAAAATACTTTGCCCTGCTTAAGGTCGATGAAGTGAATTTTGAAAATCCTGATGTTGCCAGAGAAAAGATTCTCTTTGATAACCTGACACCCCTCTATCCCGAAGAAAAACTGAATCTTGAATTCGATCCGGAAAATATATCGACCAGGGTCATGGATCTGTTCACACCGATCGGCAAAGGCCAGCGTGCTTTGATTGTCTCACCCCCGCGTGCAGGCAAGACGGTTCTTCTTCAGGATATTGCCCACAGCATCGCAGCGAACCATAGAGAGGTTGTTCTGATGGTCCTGCTTATCGATGAGCGGCCCGAAGAAGTCACCGATATGCAGCGCAGCGTGAAAGGTGAGGTCATTTCATCCACCTTTGATGAGCCGGCTACCCGCCATGTTCAAGTGGCCGAAATGGTAATTGAGAAAGCCAAACGCCTTACGGAGCATAAGAGGGATGTTGTCATTCTTCTGGACAGTATCACCCGTCTGGCAAGAGCTTATAACGCAGTTGTGCCGCCCAGCGGTAAAGTTCTTTCGGGGGGTGTGGATTCCAACGCCCTGCACAAGCCGAAGCGATTCTTCGGTGCCGCCAGAAATATAGAAAACGGCGGAAGCCTGACGATTATCTCCACCGCTTTGATCGATACGGGGAGCAGAATGGATGAAGTTATTTTCGAAGAGTTTAAAGGTACAGGCAACATGGAACTCCATTTGGACCGCCGGATAGCGGACCGCAGGGTTTTCCCGGCTTTTGATCTGATCCGATCCGGTACTCGCAAGGAAGAGCTCCTGATTCCTAAAACCAACCTCAACCGGATTTGGATCCTCCGA
>JBEKJA010000055.1:0-11260 GCA_050011475.1 Syntrophales bacterium | reverse complement strand
TCATCAAATGCCTTCGATCCATTTTATACCCTGCTGAAGAACCGTGATGTGAAGGGTGAGGATATAATGGACCGCTATTCAGTCCTTTTCGGCATAAAGCGAAATCAAAGCATGCAGACCTGGACACAGGTTGTAACTCTGACACCTGGTGCATCTTATCGGGGTGAGGATTTCTACCAGCGTTTTGCTGCAACTGGTCTGTCGAGGGTGTTTGATCCCGTCCTCTTCACAAAACAGCTCGGAACGCTTCTCCTGTCTGCCTTTCTCAAGATGGCGCTTATTATTGCCGTTATAACAATAGTGACAGCGTTTATCTATTTTCTGGATTGGCAGTTGACCTTGCTCGGCATGGCGCCAACCATCTTTGCCATGATCTGTACCCTCGGTACCTTGAGGCTCATAGGAGAGCCACTAGGTATCTCAACTATCATGGTGTCTGTCATAGTGATTGGCATGGGAACAGATTATGCTCTCTACCTGGTACGTTCATACCAACGCTACCTCGATGATAACAACCCCGGCATGGAGCTGATCCTTCTGTCCGTTTTTCTTTCATTTGCAACGACATTTCTGGGGTTTGGCATTCTTGCACTCTCTGACAATGCCATGTTGAAAAGCGCAGGGCTAGGTTTGACATTGGGTATAGGCTATTCTTTCCTGGGCGCTGTGGCGATTACTCCGCCTTTTTTAAAGAGATTTTTTGTGCCTGTCTCGTTGATGGAGGAAGTTGTCCTACCGGGATCAAAGAAACACCTTCATCGGGTTGACCTTCGATACCGGCATATGGAGCCTTATCCCAGGCTCTTTGCCCATTTCAAAATCATGCTTGATCCAATGTTTCCACGCCTTGTTCGTTTCGTCAGAGATCCGAAGGTCATAATCGATATAGGCACCGGCTATGGTGTGCCTGCGGTATGGCTCCTCGAGCTTTTTCCCAAAGCGCGGATCCATGGGATCGAACCGGATCACAAACGGGTGCGATTTGCAGCTCAGGCCATTGGCACAAGGGGTGCTGTTGAAGTCAAGTATGCACCCGATATTCCTGACGTTCCCGAAAAGGCGGACACGGTCCTTCTTATCGACGTAATCCATTACCTGCCTGACGATGCACTCCGTCTGACCTTGAGGCGTCTTCATGAAAAACTCTGTCCGGAAGGCTCACTGATCATCAGAGTGGAGGTACCTTCAGCCATGCGGTTTCCCTGGAAGCGCTGGATCGAGATGTTGAGGATCAAACTTCAAAAGGGTCTGGTTTATTATCGGACTGAGAATACAATCCTAAAAATGATTTCAGAGAGTGGTTTTACTGTTGCCATTAATGAGGAAAGTGCTCCAAATGATGAAGGACGCTGGATTATTGCTGTGTTGAGCAGCCCCGGGCTTGATGAAGCAATGCCCAGGACATGATCGAAAAAATGAAAACTTTCTTCTACCATTATTTAATTGCCCTATCGAAAAGTCTCGGCTTCTGGTTTTTCAAAGTCGTGGCTTGGGGGATCGCATCTAGCTATTATCTATTTTCCCCCCGGAGGGTAGCCATCGGAGTCCGTTTTTATAGGGCCCTGTTCCCGAAACGCAAACGATGGTACCATCTTTGCTGTACATGGAGGCAGTACCACAATTTTCCACAGGTCTATCTTGATCGGCTGTTTGTACTATCCGGCGGGGAAAAGATAACCCATACCCATGAGGGATGGGAATACCTGGAAGATGCAGTGAACAGCAAAACGGGAGGCATTATTGTAATGTCTCATGTGGGAAACTGGGAAGTCGCCAGTCATCTTCTTGCGGAGCGGGGTCGGGATAACATGCAGATGAAACTACTGCTTTATATGGGGCAAAAGCATAAGGAACAAATTGAGTATTTACAAAAGAAAAACCTCGTCGGCAGCGGCGTGAAAATCATCGCCGTACCACAGGATGGAGGATTCCCGATGGACATCATCGAGGGTATCAATTTTTTAAAAGCGGGTGGATTGGTGTCAATGGCGGGTGATCGTAGATGGCGTGATGATCAGCGTTCTGTGCCTGTAGAATTTTTGGGGCATGAGGTCCTTCTCCCTGAAATCCCTTTTGTCTTTGCCCTCCTGTCAGGTGCACCTCTTTTTGCATTCTTCACCTACCAGACTGGAAGACAATCATACCATTTTAAGATTTTACCGCCCGAATACGTACGGTTAAAAAACAGGTCAGAGAGAACTGAAGTCATAAAAAGGACAGCCCAATCTTATGCTCGCCATCTTGAAGATATTGTACGATCCCACCCATTTGAATGGTACAATTTCGGGACGTTTATTGGTCAGAAATTGGCAGATCAACGGCCAGGTGCTTAGGACTTCAGAAGTGAGTAATGTTACCCATCAATAAAAGTACCCAACCACGGTGAAGACCGTGGTAAATAAAACCACCCCACCAAATCGTCCAATTATAGAAGTATTTTATACCTAATTTTAATAGGTATTTATACAGGGGAATAATGTTAGTTGTAAAACTATAATGATATGTAGCAGAGAATTAGCATAGGTTTCCTTGAGGACGTGTGAACTTCCCCAGATTTAGTAGACACACCGAAAAGCTAGATGTATAAATCTGAGCTTGGAGGTGGTCCATGAATACAGTAGTCAGACGCAGGAAGTACGATCTGGATTTTAAAATAGAAGCTGTGCGCCTGGTAGTAGAGGGAGATCGGTCTGTAGTTGAAGTAGCCCATGATCTTGGCATCAATGAGAACCTGCTTTACAATTGGAGGCGAAAACACCTCGATGATGCAGTTCATTCGTTTCCCGGCAAGGGACATTTAAAACCTGCAGATGAGGAACTGCAGCGTTTAAAGAAAGAGCTTACCGATGTCAAAGAGGGGCGCGACATCTTAAGAAAAGCCTTGGCCATCTTCTCAAAACAGCCCAGATGAAGTACGTATTCATCGTGTTCAATAAATTACATTGTCATAATTTTTAAACCTTTAAGAATCTGATTGCCTGGGTGTTGGAGACGACAGAGTGAGAAAAAATGGGAGGGAAGAAAATGAAGAAATTAATATGGGCGTTGATGCTGATTTGTTTATGGTCGACACATCTGTATGCGGAAGAGGGGCAGCCTGCAAAAAAATTTGCATCGGCAATCTTTTCTCTTGGTGGTGGTGGCTTTTCCCTGGAGGCGATACTAATGGTTTCGTCACGGGTTACAATGGTACCCTTAGTGCAGGGGCAACCTTAGGCAGATTTTTGGGTGCCGGTATTGATATTAGTTAAAGGCAAACTGACCTTAAGCAAACATATTCCACATCATATCCTGTATACAGTATCAATAATACAATTAAAACCTTTGGTCTTGACTATCTTGTCTACTTTCAGCCAAACGACTGGAGGGTGCAGCCTTATATTGCCGCTGGCTTCGGCACGTATTTTAATAATATTGATAATATGGCAGGGCTTTTTGATAATTCAAAGAACTATACTATGGAGAATAGCTACGGTATGGGATTTGGGGTAGTGGGGAAAGTAGGAATTAGATTCTTTATTACAGAAAAATTCTTTTTAGGGGAATATTTTACAAATTGGCAAGAAATGAAAGCGTACCCCATCGGTTATGGTTATGGCGAACAAGATAAAACTTTAAACTTGGGAGGCGCTATTACAAATTTTGAACTCGGCCTTAAGTTTTAACTTTAAGAACAGAATTTCACTTACAATGCCTTCATATAATCCAACGTATGAATTATAATGATTCAGGCGATTACTCCACCTGTACCTGATGCTTGCACCACATGTCAAGTTGGGGTTCTGCCATTCTTTATCTCTAAATGCAGAAATGCCTGGTGATCTGATATTGATGTCAGTAAGTTGGAATTTCCCGAATGCATTTTTTTGGCCAGCCAGCCTGAGACTTAACAATCCAGCCGCTTTCCTCAACCATATTTTTCATATCGCCAGTCAGGATACTGTAACTCTCCCATGTTTGAATATTAATTCTAATGGCATTTAATGGAATGAAAAATTTTATGGGGTGCTTTTGTTTTTTTATGAACCCTGGCAAATAGGAAACTGTGTCACCATTGCTGGTAATGAAAGTACATTGTACGAGATTATTTTCCGGCACATCCTTGAAATCATCGACATAAATAATCATACCCTGGTCTGCATATGTTTCGTCAGTCAATTCCGTACAAAAATTCAACGCATATGCATTAAAAAGGAAAACCGGACAAAATAGGATCACTGATAAAATCATGATTATTAAATACCTGCCTGGCATCACATCCCTCCTTGACTGCTGCGAAAACTTTGCATTATGATAATACTATATCCCTCTACTCAGTAGAGCATTTTATACCAGAAAACCGAAGCATATACAAGTTGGAAAGGGGAGATGAATTGTCTTAAACTTGCCAGGCTTAATTGACGCGGATACTATAGCCTGTTTTTCGAAAAGGATATGTCATCTGTTAACAGAGATAAAATCTTCTTTTGAAAATAACTCTATCACACCTGCCATGATATATGCTGATCTGATACATGCGGCTGTAGCTTCAGCCCTATTATGATAAATTTTCTTATAGAGACTTTAAAAGAAACCTACATGCATTAGTGGCCGTTGAACGAAGTTGACCTGCTCCCCCCGGGAATTGATATAGAAATTAAGTTTTTTTCTGGCATAATAAGGGGGAGGAAGCAGTTTTTTATCTAAAAACCAATAATAATAAGATTTAATGAAAATGACAGAACGACTTTCGTCATAAAATATAATTATATTCAAGGAGGAAATATGAGAAAAGTGATGGTTTTGGCCGTATGTATCTTGCTGTTTTCAGGATGCGCTGCGACAAGTATGATAGCGCCCATTCGTTAACCTGATCTTACACCTCGGGAAACTGTAGCGAAACTAGTGATCATCCGCGATTATTTTATGGGTAATGCAATAGTATTTTGGAACTATTTAGATGGAAAATTAATAGGTGAAACCAAAGGTAAAACCTATTTTGTTACCAATGTCCAGTCAGGTCCGCATTATGTCATTGTCGCAACAGAGAATACAGCATTGCGTACCTGAATTTTGAGCCCGGGAAAATATATTATTTGCGTGAGGGAGTCACCATTGGATGGTGGCGCGCCCGTACAACCGGATTCTCTCCATTGATACCGCAAGAAGCAATGGAAGCCATCAATAATTGCACTTATTGGGAATATGATCCAAATCGGGGTGGTGAAGATATGGATCCGAATTTATACAAACAGGCAATTGCAAATTACAATGAGAATGTTAAACAAAACCCAGACGGATTCAAAGATATGCTTCAATATAAGGGATATTAAGGCTTGCAAGAGGGCAAAGACCCAGGACTTCCACTTTTACCGATCTGCGGCATACATTTGCATCGCATATGGTCATAGCTGGGATTGACCTTGCTGCCGTGAAGGAGCTGTTAGGCCATAGGCCATAATAATGACATTGAGGTACTCGCACCTTGCGCCTTCACACAAGATTAAGTCCGTGGATATCTTGAGCTCTCAATGAAAATCTCACTTAACATTTACTTCACAATTTGGTCACATAATGATGAAAAGGAGCTAACCGCATCCGGCTAACGCCATGATTAATTGGCTGAGGGACGTGGATTTGAACCACGATTCACAGAGTAAGAGTACATTGTCATCATAATTTCCTCTCCTTCATCAAACATCACCTGACATAATTATCCTTTTAAATTGATCATATTACATATTTCATAGCAAAGGGCTTTCATCACTTGAAATCATTCAATGGCCCAAATAAGTAGCAATAGGGTAGCAAAAAAAAGAGAAAGGACAAAGTACCCCGGGGTTTACGAACGTAAATCCAACATAAAAATTCATATGGGTTACTTCCTGTAACGTTGATTTCTCTGTCATTCGCATTCATGCTACATTACAATTAGCTATTAATTTAAGGCTTCTCAAGATTAGGTGCCTGTATAGAGGGGCTTCAACAGCGGGTACCTTTACTATACTGGGCTCCTTGACATGAGGATAAGCAGTAGCCATAATTGTAGTACGATAAACAATACCATACCATGCAAATATTCATGATTCTTGGATCTGGATATTGGTAAGGTAATCATTATCCGCCTGCTTAAGAAGTCCATCATAGGCACGTTGATATCGACTATTTATGGAGATTGGTATAAAACTTAATAGTTGAAAGCCAACTCCTGAATCTGTAATGGACCTACTATGAACTGGAAATAGTGGTGCTCACATTAGCTTAATAATTTATTCATGAAAGGAGATAATCTAATGAAAGAAGAAACAAAACAATTGACCCGGCGTTTTCTATTTTTGGTTATTTTGGCAGTGTTTTTTATGTCGATGGTTATGGTAATAAGCCCTAATACTGCTGCAGCACACGCACCGTCTAAAGTTACTCTTGCCTATGATAAGGCCACAAAAACACTCACTGTTACCATAACGCATAAAGTCTTTTGGTACTCCTTCCTTAAAAGCCACTACATAAAAACAGTCACCGTTATGTCCAATGGCATAGTCATTCAGACTACGACCTATGACAGCCAGCCAACGGCGGATACCTTCACTTATACGTATACTGTCGATGCCATAACGGGGACGAAACTCTCGGCGCGGGCTGATTGCAGTTACTCTGGCTCGGATACGGGTATCATAACAGTACCTTGATAGCATATGTCTGGCATTTGATACATCATAGGAGGGTAATTTCCGGTTTCTTCTCAGTTGAGTGAGATGAACACTGTCGTTGCCCGCGTCACGAGAAGCTTAGTGGCCTTCCGAGTACCGTGCAGCCGTGACAGGCGGTGTATGCTGCTCCCTCAAGACAGAGTGTAAATATTTTAATTATATGAAAATATTTAGAAGTAATTCTCGAATATTTCGGATCGAAAGCTTGTATAAATTTCCAAAATTGAGAACCATGGATTTCAGGAAGAAGTTAATACCCGAGTTGCCCCCCACTGTCATGTCATGTTCCGTTCAGGACAACTTAACTTTTGATACATGTATCAGGGTAGGTCATCTGTGATTCACCCAATATCCATTGTTATTTAGATATTCTTACGGCATTTATTATCTTGTGTTCTATAGTTTGCTGCTTTATTATTAATCATATAATAGTTAAAATAACTTCAGTGGAGGGAGTCTCATGCAAGTCATGAGGAAAAGCGGAATTCTATTCTTGTGTCTCACATTTCTCCTTATTTCGGGCTGTATTTACTACAATGTTCAAAGTCCACTAACAAGAGAATTCGATAAAACAGAGGTAGGCGTGAAGACTGGTCAGTCAAGTTGTTACTCGATCCTCTGGCTCGTTGCATGGGGCGATGCTGGGGCTAAAGCAGCAGCTGATAATGGTGGCCTTAGGGTAATAAAGCACGCAGATACGAAAAACTTTGGAATACTTTTGGGTCTTTACCACCAAACAACGACAATTGTATATGGTGAATAAACTAGCGATATTCTGTCTCTTGGTGGTTTTTGCACTAACAGGGTGTACGACTGGTATGATCTACACTAACATTACTACCCCCTATTCAACATGGTATAAAACGAAGGATCATAAAGGGACACCTGTTGGGACTAAGGAATGCACCATTGATGATTATACGGTGAGGTATTATGCAAGTGTCGAGTGGACGGTTGACGTAATCTTACAAGAAGCAAAGCAAGCTGGTATGAAGGAGATTTACTATATTGATTTGAAGACCCTAAGCATCCTAGGGGTTTTTCAGCATAACTATTATATAGTTCACGGCGACTGAATCTTGTCAGTCGATGCAATAAACACCATGTTGTTTTTCAACAATTTTTTCACGGGTATCCAGGTACTCGGCCTTCCGGCTGCTCTTTATAGCCTGATCGACCATCCTGTTCGCTTCCTGGCAATGACGCTGCATCAGGAGTACATTAGCAAGATTGTTCATGGCATCCGCATTTGCCGGGTCTATTTTCAGCACCTTGCGGAAATATAATTCTGACGTACTGTAATCACCTTTTCTAAAGAACAGATTCCCCATATTGAACATCGGTGTGATCCAGTCCCCCCGTTTCTTCAGGGCCAGATTATATTCTTTCCCGGCAAGGTCATCCATACCTTTGGTTTCATATACGTAGCCAAGATCATTGTGCTGTTCCGCAGTCAATTTATCCTCCAGGATAATGATCTTCGGCAACGTGCATGACGGCACCAATAAAAGAGGAAAGATTATCCATAGCATTATCGATAGATTAATAAATAGCTTGAACCCAGCTTTTCCCATATTTTTTGAAATTTCTCATATCGGAATGTTTTCGATGCTTCAAAGCCGTCATACGCTATAAAGCCCTCTTCATTAAAACCGTAAACGACCAGATAGTGTGGTGCTGATATGATCCAGAAACCAAAGTCAACCAGTACAATAACCGGCCGGTCCTGCAATATGAAAGATTTCAGATCTTGTATCGACCCCTGCCCAATTTTCGTTTCAAACCCCCTACTCCCGGCAAAATTTTGCAAATCCGTGATCAATGTACCATTAATTTCTTTTATGTAAACGGCATCGCCGATGGCATGCTGGTTAACAGGATCTCCATAGTAGGACAAAACCGAAGAAAGCGAGGCAGGTCCGCAGTATTGCGTATCCTGTTTGATAAAAGGAACCCCAGGGACAACATGGGCCACTAAATTCGCGCCTATGATCAGCGACAGAAATAAGAGCTTCAATGATTTCTACTTTATAACAATTTCTTTATGCATCAACTTCAGGATCACAATGACCAGAAGGATGATGATCAAAAGGGCTATGATCACCTCTAATCCATCTCCACCGGCCAGCAACCGATCCGAGGCCTGGGCCAGCATATGGATCTGTTCATCTGTCATGTTCTTCAGCTTGTCCTTGATCTCAGTGGACGACAAGCCATAGGCCTTCAATTTTTCTGACAGGATCTCATTTTCCAGCGCTTTTTGAATCCTGCCGATTTCTTCTCCCCTTATCCTGTATCCCATTTCAACTGTGGATGGGCTTGAAGAAATCAATCCGGCTATTGCTGGAGAACACATGAATATTGATATGTATACTGCCATGACCATTGCCACAATTGGTATTCTGAATTTCGAGACCATAATAATCTCCTTTTTTTATGGTTACTTTGATTTTAATCTTAATATATCAAAATGGCAAAGTCAAAGGAACTGTAAATTGGCAAACTGCCAACAAAGTTGGCACTTATTTGGAAACACACATGGAACGATTTTATAAGTTACTGAATATATTATTAATATTTGCATGACATGGGGATTGCGAAGAGTCCGAAGTATCCAATGCAACACAATTTAACCGATAGGGAACAGGTGTTACATGAGAAAGCGAAAGACTACGATATTTTATTACTTGTTAAGCATCATTCTTACCGCCGTCATATCATTGTATTTATGTAATCCGGCAATTCTCTGTGCCGGGGATAACATGAAGGCAGCATCACCAATTAAAGCATACATGGAAACCAGTGCAAAAGCCGGCCTGGCCGAGACATTGAACATTTCCGGAGTGGATCAGCCGGCACAGGCATTACCATAAGTGATTCGCTTTTCACAGGAGCGGCGGCTGCAAAAATGCCGATTGAGGTTCCTCCCGGGCGGAATGATGCTAAAATTCCCCAGCTTGAGCTGACGTACAGCAGCGGCGGTGGAGATAGATGGAACCTCAATCCGGGTGCCATAGAAAAGACGGAGAACGGTTACTCCCTGATCATGAATGGCATATCCACCATGCTCTATGAGAAGGACGGTGCGTATTGGCCAAAGAAGAAGGAAGGTCCATTGAAGAAACTCCTGTGAGTCGATTCTTATAAACAATGCCCCCGGGAACCATCCCCAGGGGCAGAGGACATTGGGAAGCCCACACTACAGATGATACGAGGTACTATTTCGGATCGTCGGATAATGTAATGGAATATGTATACAAATGGTGGGTTGCCTTGGGGTTTCCATTGGCAGGTTCATTGGAAGCCGACAAATGGTATCTCGACAGAATTGAAGATCCCAATTGAAACCTTTTGACCATATCATATATGAATGATCACAATGGGAAAAGCGGTTTGGATGCGTTATTTCGTCCGCCCTATCCGTCCGAGATCCGATATTCCGGACACATCAGCGGTCTGGAACCTGTGAACTCCATTCGGTTCGAATGGGAGAGCCGAAAAACAAGAAATATTGGGACTGGCGGCTGAAAGAAATCAATAAGCTACAGAATCAATTGAATGAAATGAATATGAACGGCCAAGAGCTCTTAAAGAAGGCCAACGGTAACATAGATATTATATTTAATTGGTACTATGACTTGGCTGATGCAAACAGAAAAATGGGTTATTGTTATAATGACTTAATCGATTCCGTGATTCTGTTGTTTCCATCTGATTTGAAACCAAATCCTGATATGATTAAAGACCCATATAAGTATAGGTTACCTGAGGAACCACAATATCAGGAATGGCCATGGAAAAACTAATTGACATTGTAAGAGAGATTCTCACATATAGATCCATATTCATTATCCAAAACATATTCCGGGAAAGGATAATTTGAGCATGAACATCCCCGAAAAGACAAAAAGCGATAAGATTCATACCAGGAGCATTGAAATCAATACGTATGAATACAATGATCAGCATCTTCTTGTGGAAGGCTCCCTGACAGACCGTCGAACGAATGAATATTTCCTGATCACCGGTGAAAAAGAGCCTCCAGGCATCATTCATCATATGGTCATACGCATGCTGGTTAATATTTCCACATTGACCATTGATGACATCGAAGTGGAAATGCCAACCGTCCCTCGCGGGGAGTGCCTGGAAACCATCAACTGTCTCGCGCCTGTCAGGGGAATGAGAATCGCGTCGGGATTTACGTTAAAGGTGAAAGAGCTGGTCGGGGGTATAAAGGGCTGCTCCCATCTCCTGGCACTGCTGACATCCATGGCGCCGGCAGCCATTCAAGGCTATGGTGCTTATCAATCCCAAAAACCGGCCGGTTATGGACCTAACCTGCCGTTAATTATCAAATTTCTCATCAACACGTGCTGGCCGTGGCGTGAAGACAGCCCCCTCGTGAAGCAGCACCTCCCAAAGTAGGCATTACCCTTCTGTAATTCCTTTTTCAGTGTTAGCAACAAATAGATTTGTCCGGTTTCGTAGCAAATGAATTGTCCGCTTTTACTATTCTGGAATAAGGGGTAGATTCCAGGTGACGAAGCGGCGGACTTTACGCTGTCACA
>JBEKJA010000054.1:0-11269 GCA_050011475.1 Syntrophales bacterium | reverse complement strand
GCGGCATTATTATCCCGGACACTGCCAAGGAAAAGCCGCAGGAAGCAAAAGTCATCGCGGTCGGACCCGGCCGTACGGACGATGAAGGAAAGAAAATTCCCATGGAATTGAAAGCAGGGGACAAGATTCTTTTCGGAAAGTATTCGGGCACTGATGTGAAAATCGATGGTGTTGAACACCTGATTATGAAGGAAGATGACGTGCTGGGCGTCATCGAGTCATAATAGGAGGGATGAATATGGCAGCGAAAGAAATCAAATACGCGGCTGATGCCAGGGGAAAAATCCTCCGGGGCGTGGACACATTGGCCAATGCGGTAAAGGTTACCCTTGGTCCAAGGGGTCGAAACGTAGTTATTCAAAAATCCTGGGGATCCCCGGTAATCACAAAAGACGGAGTCACGGTGGCAAAAGAGATCGAACTGGAAGACAAGTTTGAAAACATGGGCGCACAGATGGTCAAGGAAGTCGCATCCCGCACGTCCGATATGGCCGGAGACGGTACGACTACTGCTACAATTCTTGCCCAATCCATTTACCGCGAAGGCTCCAGGCTGGTGGCCGCCGGGATGAATCCCATGTCCCTCAAGCGCGGAATAGACAAAGCTGTCAACGAAGTCATCAGCGAACTGAAGAAGATGTCCAAACCAGTAAAAGATAAGAAAGAAATCCGCCAGGTTGGAGTGGTTTCAGCCAATAATGACGAAACCGTCGGCAATCTGATAGCGGAAGCCATGGATAAAGTCGGCAAGGAAGGTGTTATCACCGTCGAAGAAGCCAAGGCCATGGAAACGACACTGGATATCGTCGAAGGCATGCAATTCGACCGGGGTTATATCTCCCCTTACCTGGTGACGGATCCTGAAAAAATGGAGATTCATCTGGAAGATCCCTATATCCTTATTAATGAGAAAAAAATCAGCAATATGAAAGATATGGTTCCGATTCTTGAACAGATCGCACGAATGGGAAAGCCCCTGCTAATCATCGCCGAGGATATGGAAGGGGAGGCTCTTGCAACCCTTGTTGTAAACAAGCTCCGGGGAGTTCTTAAGTGTGCCGCCGTCAAGGCTCCCGGGTTTGGTGACCGTCGTAAGGCCATGCTGGAGGATATTGCCGTTCTCACTGGAGGCCGTGTCATTTCGGAAGAGATGGGCATCAAGCTGGAAAGTATAACGCTTCAGGACCTGGGTACATGCCGCCAGCTCATTATTGACAAGGACAACACGACACTGGTCGATGGGGGTGGTAAGAAGCAGGACATCGAAGGGCGGGTCAAACAAATCCGCGCCCAGATTGATGAGACGACTTCCGACTATGATCGTGAAAAGCTTCAGGAAAGGCTTGCAAAACTGGTGGGCGGTGTTGCAGTCATCAAAGTTGGCGCGGCTACGGAAATAGAAATGAAGGAAAAGAAAGCCCGTGTTGAGGACGCTTTGAATGCAACAAGAGCGGCTGTAGAGGAAGGGATTGTACCGGGCGGCGGCGTTGCATTGCTTCGTACCATCAAAGCCCTCAAAAAAAAGACGTTTCCTGAAGACGAGCAGCATGGCTTGAATATAATCGAACGGGTCCTCGAGGAGCCGATGCGCCAGATCGCAATCAATGCGGGATTCGAAGGCTCCATTATCGTTGAAAAGGTCAAACAAAAAAAGGACGCATACGGATTCGATGCCAATACGGGTGAGTTTGTAGACATGATATCGGCCGGCATCATCGACCCCACCAAGGTAGCCCGCCTGGCCCTCCAGAATGCGGCTTCCGTATCTTCTCTGCTTCTTACAACCGAGGCCATGGTAGCTGAAGCCCCCAGGAAAAAGAGCCAGTCGGCTATGCCCGGTGGTATGCCGCCGGATATGGGCGATTACGATTAGTCATTCTGTTTGTTCGCATTCACAGGGGGGCGATATCCGTCCCCCTTTTTGTTCTATGAATAAAACGGTAATCAGATGAAAATCAAACGAAAATTGATCCGGATTGATGAAGTAAAATGCACAGGCTGCGGGCTGTGTGTTCCATCCTGTGCAGAAGGGGCTATTCAGATCGTGGACGGCAAGGCACGTCTCGTGGCTGAGAAATACTGTGATGGACTTGGTGCCTGTCTCGGTGAGTGTCCGGAAGGGGCCCTGAGTATTCGGGAAGAGGAGGCTGATGAATTCGATCCCGAAGCAGTAGATGAGCGCTGTCAACAGGCTAACCTGCCTGCAGTTCAATCGCCGTCTTCATCTGCGCTCAGCCACTGGCCCGTCCAGATCCGTCTCGTTCCCCCCACGGCCCCATTTCTCAGGGGCGCTGATCTGCTTGTGGTTGCAGACTGTACCCCGGTCGCTTATCCCCGTTTCCACGAAGACTTTCTTTTCGGGAAAGTTGTTCTTGTCGGATGTCCCAAGTTCGACGATACCCAGGCATACGTGGAACGTTTTACCCGGATTTTTCAGGAAAATGACATCAAGAGCGTAACGGTTCTGGTCATGGATGTCCCCTGCTGTCAGGGACTCCCGGTTATTGTTCAGAAAGGCCTGGAACTGTCTGGAAAGAATGTACCCTTGAAAAAAGTGACCATATCCCGGCAGGGGATCATTCTTTAATCATCTCTGGCAGGAGGGGCAGAAGTATGTTCCCCGGCCCTGGAGGGTTTCTCTTCGAATATTGCTTCCACATCTGGGACAGGCCTGATCCTCATGGCCATATACTTTCAGGCACGCCTGGTACTCGCCTTTCCTGCCGAATAAATCCCGCCAATCAGAAAGAGTCGTCCCCCGGCATGCAATTGCTCGGCGGAGAACATTCAGGGTAAATTTACCCAGACGACGCCATTCCGCAGGGGAAAGCGTATCCGCTCCGCGCTGAGGATCTATTGTAGCCTCATGGAGAATTTCACATGCATAAATATTGCCGACTCCGCCAATTATCCGCTGGTCCATAAGAAATGATTTTATCGGCAGTCTCCGCCGCTTTGCCGCATTCCAGAGCTTTATCGGATTGAATCCCAGCAGGGAATCATCCACGAGAGTGGATTTCAAGTCAACCGTTACAAGGGACAGTGTGGCAAATCGTCGTGGATCCACACAACTGATTATCCCATGCGGGAATGTCATGACGAAACGGGTATGAGGAAGGATTATATGGTATTGCTCCTGCCAGTACAGTCGGCCTGACATACGCAGATGAATCTTGAGGGCAAGCCCGCCGGTAAGAGTGATATCAATACCTTTGCCTACCCGTCGGATATCGGTGACTCTCCGGCCGGCCGGATTGATCCCGGGGCCCAGCTTCCGGTCAAAAATTTCCAGGCTCAGGATCGGCCGCCCCAGCACGACCTGCCTCAGTTGGCGGCACAGGGTTTCAACTTCCGGTAGTTCCGGCATTGTGACAACGCTCTCCTTTTTCAATATAATACCTAGTGATTCTCTATGCTACTAAAGAACCCTGTCAAGGAAAAGATTCAGCCCATGACGTTTACACAGATCATTGATCAATGAAGGTAGATAGCGGTGCGTATACTTTTGATTGATTTTTTCATTATAATCCGATAGAGGGGGGACCGATGTTCGAGTTCCCTCTTCCCGCCCTCAAGGCCGATCTCGGGCAGGTTTGGCGCACACGGAGGTCTCCATTCATGAGGTTCATACCCAGACAAGAGAAGTTCT
Source organism: Syntrophales bacterium (assembly GCA_050011475.1). GTDB lineage: Bacteria > Desulfobacterota > Syntrophia > Syntrophales > JBEKJA01 > JBEKJA01. The sequence continues at coordinate 7,620 of JBEKJA010000054.1, read as the reverse complement.
TTGATTTATTTGATGAATTGGCCGATAAGATAGAAGAGGGCGGCAAGCTTCTAACCTACATGCTCACACATTACGATACCTTTGATCAGAAGCTCTCCAAGCTCAAGGAAATTGAGCATGAAGCCGATGTCATCACCCACCGTACTTATGAAAAAATGCACAAAACTTTCCTCACCCCTCTCGATCGGGAAGATATATATGCCCTGGTCAATAAGATGGACAGCATCCTCGATATGATGGAAGCATCCGCCATAAGAATGTCCCTGTATAAAATCAAGGAACCCGTACCTGAAGTCCTCCACCAGGCCAGGATTCTCAACGAAGCGATCGGCAAGGTTAAAATGGTCGTTCACTGCCTGAGGGACATGAAGAACGCCAACAAGATACTTGAAGCCTGCGTTGAGATTAATACCCTGGAAAATGAGGGTGATATGATCTTGCGGACAACCATGGCAAAAATCTTCGAGCGGGAAAAAGATCCTATCGAACTTATCAAATGGAAGGAAATCTTCGAGCGTTTTGAAGAAGCAATGGATGTCTGCGAGGATGTATCAAACATCGCGGAAGGTATCGTCTTGAAAAATGCCTGATTCCTTCACCTTTGTGGTCATTCTTGTCCTGGTCGCACTCGCATTCGATTTTCTCAATGGGTTTCACGATTCAGCCAATGCCATCTCTACGATTGTCTCAACCCGCGTTCTGCCACCGAGGTATGCCGTTTTATGGGCGGCATTCTTCGATTTTGCGGCAGTTCTCTTTATCGGGGTGCCCGTAGCCAAAACCATCGGTACCGGTATTATTCATCCGGACATCATAGACAATTACTTGATTCTTGCCGCCCTCGGAGGCGCCATTATCTGGAACATTATCACCTGGTATTTCGGCTTGCCCAGCAGCTCGTCACACGCTTTGGTGGGAGGGTTGATCGGAGCCGGTATCGTCAAAGGGGGCACCGGTGTCCTTGTTCTGGGTGGAATTACCAAAACAGCTTTGTTTATTGTGCTTTCACCAGTCATTGGCCTGTTTCTCGGATTGGTGCTAATGATCATTGTGTTAAACCTCAGCCGACACTCCAACGTGGCACGCTCCACATGGATCTTCAGAAGGCTCCAACTTGTCTCCTCAGCGGTATACAGCATGGGACATGGTACGAACGATGCCCAGAAAACCATGGGCATCATCTCGGTGATCCTATACAGTCAGGGCTATCTGGGGCCGACTTTCTACATTCCTTTCTGGGTGATCATTTCCTGTTACACTGTCATTGCAATGGGTATTATGTCGGGAGGATGGCGTATCGTGAAGACCATGGGCACAAAGATCACAAAACTCAAACCCATGGATGGCTTCTGCGCCGAGACCGCAGCAGCTATTGCAATCATCGGTGCCTCCTTGGGTGGCATCCCTGTCAGCACAACCCATACCATCACCGGCGCCATCATGGGGGTCGGAGCTACAAAACGCCTCACTGCTGTCCGCTGGGGTTTGGCCGGTACGATCTTATGGGCCTGGGTCCTGACCATTCCTGTAACCGCTCTGATTTCAGCATTTTCCTACATGATCCTCGTGTCTTCACGCTGATCAGGTTTCATCAGATGGCGTATCCATGATATCTTTTCGATATACCTCATCATACATGTCCAGGATCGCCATCATCAGCGAGGCAATAATAGGACCAATGACGAAGCCGGAAAAGCCGAACAGGACAATCCCGCCCAGGCTGGAAAGAAAAATCAGGAGTGTATGCATCTGTATATCCTTGCCAATCAGAATAGGCCGCAACACCGTATCCACGGTACTAATCACCAGGGCTCCAAAAAGAAGGATGATGATCCCCGTTCGGATATGCCCAGTTAAAATCATCAGGATGCCCGCCGGTGCCCATATGATCGAACAACCCACTGCTGGAATGATTGCCGCAAAGATCATGAGTCCGCCCCATATTAAAGACCCCTCAATCCCCGTTAAATAAAAAATCATTCCACCCAGGCTTCCCTGAAGTCCGCCGATGATCATGGTAACCTTCAGTGTAGACTTGGCGGTGGTAATAAAATGTTCAAAGAGGAGTCTCTCACGGTCCATACCAAGAGAGAACAGGCGCATCGCCGCATTGAGAATCATCTCACCATCACGAATAAAAAAGAACAGCGCATAAAACATTATGATGAATTTCGTTAAAAACACTATGGTGTTCTGAGTGAGGTCGGTCAGGTACATAAAGGCGTAATTCGTTATATTTTTCATGATCTCGGCAATTTTATCCGTCCAGAAGCTTTGTTTGATATGCAGCCTGTCCAGGAAGGGGTGATAGGTTAGGGCCTTTATGAATCCCTGGATAATTTTCTGAATATAGGCGGGATCCGTGCTGATTGATTCATAGACCTGGACGATCTGGTTAAAGAGGACACTGCCAATGATCACCGAGGGAATAATGATGATCACTGAAATCAAAAGCAGAACGATGGCCGTATTCAGAGAGGGCATGTTCATCTTCTGCTGAAGGCGCTGATACAAAGGATAAAAGAGGCTTGCTATAATGCCGGCCCAGAAGAGCGGATACGCAAAGGGTTTGAGTATATAAAGAAAAACGACACTGACGCTCACCAGCAGGATGATGAAGAGAACATTCTGTACCTTCGATGAAGCCATATAAAAAACCTCCTGTATTACCTGAAAATATTGGCGCCACCCGGCCTGTATCCTTCCAGATCCAGGGTAACGAAGGTAAAGCCGATTTTTTTCATCTCCGAAACAATTTTCCCAGCATGCCTGATAACTTTGTCAAAATCCGTTATTGCAACCTCGATACGGGCAGACCTGTCGCTGAGGCGCACCCTCACCTGTTCAAAGTCATATCCGTGGAGGAAATCCTCAGCCTCTTCCACCATCTTCAGTTTCTTACGCGTGATTTTTTCACCGGTTGTGATTCGTGATGCGAGGCAGGCCGCGGAAGGCTTATTCCAGATGGGAAGGTCCATCATCTTTGCCGCCTTGCGTACCTCCTCCTTCGTAAATTTCAGATCCATCAGAGGCTGCCATACATGAAGCTCCTCACAGGCTCTTATACCCGGCCGGTGTTCGGACAAATCAGAAATGTTCGCCCCGAACGCTATGCATTCAATTTTGTTTTGTCTCGCCTCTGCTGCAATCAGGGAGATGTCATCCTGTTTGCAGTGATAGCAGCGCTGTATGGAATTGGCCGCGAGGTGCCGATTCTTCAAGGCATGGCTTTTAACTATCACATGGCGGATCCCGATCAGTTCCGCTGTCCTTTTTGCACCAGACAATTCGCTCCTTGGAAGCAATTCCGAATCTATGGTGATTGCCAGGGCATCGGAGCCTATTGCATCGCAGGCTGCCCTTGCAAGAAGCGAAGAATCCACACCGCCCGAGAATCCGACAGCAAGCTTTCCCTTTTCCCTGATAGCGTTTCTGAGCAACTTGATCTTGTCTTCCAGAGTCATATGCCCCCTTTACCATATTTTAAATGGATATGGCCAATATTTCACCTTTCATATATGCTTGTGTCCGATTGACCCCATCGAACAGGAGGAGCGCATGAAATCGAAACATGACGACAAGAACCTGAAACACTGGGAGCACCGCCGGGAAAAGAGCTGGCAGCACTACAAATTCAATCAGCCATATAAAAAGGGGTTGCGGCGTCTGCGGGAAATACTGGATAAAACAAACTTCGATCCCGCAACGCTCTGGCAATGGGGAACTATGCAGGCCATGGCCCTCATTGAGATCCTCAAGACGATGGAACGAAATTTTGGCAGGGAAGGCCAGCAGGCAATCTTTGAGAGCCTGCACCGGGTCGGATACGATATTGGAAAGCAGATCACAGACGAAACTTATATTCCAAAAGATATATCGGATGCTGAATGGATCAGCTTTTATGCGACTATTATTAATCGTATTGTATATGCCTCCCTGGAAACCCCGACTGTTGAAAATGACAATAAGGTAAGTTTCCATATCGACTGGTGCCCACACCAGGACGAATATCGGCCATTTGATTGCAGGGTACAGCGCTACTTCGTACAGGGAATGCTCGATGCAGCGATGGAATTCATGCAATCCCAGGGACGGACGGATGTCTGGGACGTTGTTTTCAGAGCGACGATCCCGGCCGGCAGCGAAACCTGCCGCTTCGAAATATTCAGGGGCAACCCCGAGGAAGCTAGGCAGTGGGCCAAATACACAAAACTGCTTGAAGAGAAAGCCTTGAAAATCGCCGCTAAAGACTACGGGAAAGGCGGGAAGACTTGATGGAACTTCCGATATTATTATCGGGGTTTCTTTCTTGTCTTTGCTTTTCTGTACCCTTGGTGATAAAGGGGCTCTGCCATGAGAAATACTGCAGCTGAAACTAAAAAATCCCGGCAACCTATCGGGGTATTCGATTCCGGAGTAGGAGGCCTCACGGTTGTTCGTGCCCTGATGGAAAGGCTTCCCTTCGAGCACATCGTTTATTTCGGTGATACGGCGCGGGTGCCTTATGGAATAAAATCGGTAGACACTATCACCCAATATGCAATCCAAATCACGGAATTCCTCTTGCGACGCGATGTGAAGCTCCTCATCATCGCTTGCAATACCATGGCCGCAGTGGCCAGAGATGCGGTGGCAGCCCTGTCATCCGTGCCTGTCCTCGACGTCATAAATGCGGGAGCCCGGACAGTTGCGGAAACAACAAAAAATAAGACGGTCGGGGTCATCGGCACTCCGGCCACGATAAGCAGCAACGCTTACGCCAGGGCGATTTGCAGCTATGACCCGCAGATCCGGATTTTTTCGCAGGCCTGTCCCCTGCTCGTACCCCTCGTGGAGGAGGGATGGCTGGATCATCCGGTAACACGCCTTACCGCGCAGGAGTACCTCAAACCTGTTCTTGTTGAAGCCATTGATACCCTTGTCCTTGGCTGTACCCACTATCCCCTCCTCAAGGCGCTTCTCCAGGATATTGTCGGCACCGGAATCCGCTTGGTAGACTCCGCTGAAGCCATGGCGGAACGTACCGCACAATTGCTGGAAGAACAGGACCTCGGCAATCCCGACCTGACTCCCCCTGTGTATGAATACCATGTAACAGACATTCCCTATCGTTTCCAGACAATCGGTGAAAATTTCCTCGCGAGGAGTTTACCCAATGTCCAGTTGGTTAAATGGTGACAGACGATTCTCCATAGTCATCCTGAACTTGATTCACGATCTATTCGTGCAGGGATAGGAAAATCAAACCAGCAGAACCAACAGGGCCGACAAGCCGATCATTCCGAGGACCGTTACATCCAGACCCGCCAGCGGTATCAATACCAGGCTTCCAATGAGGGAACCGAAACAGCCGCCGGCAAGATCCGCTGAATAGAGAAAAGAAGCAGTTCTCCTGGCTTCTCCTCCTTCTTCATGGCAGGCCAGGGTAAAAACACCGGCCACGAGGAAGCCTGCCGTCGCCAGAAGTGTTGCTGAAACTACCAGGGCTGTATTCTCACCCGTCATCATGATCCGATATGTCAATAAACCAAGCAGGACAAAACCTGCTATTATACCCACTCTCCATACCACCAGCCTCCGCCCAAATTTACTGCCACGAAGCACTCGTTCCAAGGCCAATGCCCCGATCATCAAACCAGTCATGAAACTGGTCAGCAGGATGCCTATATCCTGAAAAAGCAGGCCCTGCTTCAACTGATAGTAAAGGATAAGAACGGTCTCGAGGATCATGCCTGTAAATGCCGCTGCTGCGACAAATATGATCCTCCTTGCATTCGACCTGAAACGGACCAGTAGGAAAATGCCGGCTATCACCAGACCCCACATAGTGGGATTGCCTGACAGGCCTCCATGATCCATGCTGACTTTTTGCCAGGCAAGCCGCGGGAAAAATTTCGACAGCCAGATGAATAAAGAAAAGCGATAACAAACAGGGAGCAGATCCGTATTTTCAGGCACTTCCATCGCAGCGAGACGCCGTTGCGCCTCGAAGAATCGATCATTCGTAAAAAGATAGCGGATATAAGGCGGCGTTATAAACCGCCCCTGGATGCTCCTCTCCGTATATCTCTTGATCAGCAGCTCCGGTGATGAAGGGAGGGGAACATCGGAAGCCGTAAAAAAGTCCGTGGTTCCAGGCAGGACGGATACTTCCGGAAAGATTGACTTCAGTGCCTTGTATATGCTGGCTGCTCTCATGGCCAATGGGGGTGTCCAGTAATTTTCCGCTGACCGGAGGCGAAAAGCAATCAAGCCCCCAGGTTTCAGACGAGCGGCACACCAGGAGAAAAATTCAAGTGTATAAAACCGATTTGCCTGCCCTGAAATTGGTTCCGGCATACCGATTAGGATCTGATCATAGGGGTCTAGACCTTGAAGAAGAAAACGGCGTGGATCGGCAAAGATTATGCGAACACGGGGATCTTGAAGTGATAACCGGATATCATTTGGCAGATGGGGAAGCGTCTCAGACAGCATTGCAGGATTGATTTCAACATAATCCACATGCCGGGGTTTGTGTTTGAGGAGTTCCATGACAATCCCCTCAATTCCTCCGCCCAGGATAAGGATCCTCTCAGGGTTTGGATGCTGAAGGGCCGTCAGATGGGCGAATGTCTCTGCATCAGTCCCCCCCGTATCAAAAGAAAGTGCATCGTTTTCAAAAACAGATATCTGTCCGGCAAGCGACGTCACCGTGATCCGGCCATATGCGGTATCTTTCGTCTCCAGAATATCCGGATGGCTCCACGCAGCAGTCCAATGGTCTATGGCCCGCCCCTGCCAGAACAGGATGGACAACAGTACCGCCAGAATGATGACCACAATCCTTTCAGAAACATGCTGCTTCCCGGATATCCCCAACCAGGAAACAGCAATGGCAAGCATAGCCCCGGCTATTCCGATAACCAGATTCTGCACACCGCATATGATGGCGATAGTGGCTGCCAGGCCACCGGCAACACCTCCCGCACATTCGATGGCATATGCCTCAGCCAGGCGACCGCGATCAGCCATGTAGATCGATGCAGCCCAAGGGAAAAGGCAGCCAAGCAGCAGGCCAGCAGGCATGAGGGATACGAAGGTCAGGATGATTTGGTATGACAGTGGCAGAAATACACCAGGCACTGCAGCAAATAGGCTGCGGCCGGCACGAATGAACAATACCTCGGGAATGATTACAGAGGCAAAGAGAATGAGCAGCAGGGCTATACCACTTGGAGACGGCTTCCGAAACCTTCCCCCAAGAACCGCACCGATCGCTGTCCAGAAAAGCCAGATCCCGAAAGCAATAAGATAGGCCAGTTCCACCCCATAGAATGCCACGTGAAGTTCCCGCAGAAGGATGATCTGTGCCAGAATCGAGAGCAGCCCGAGAACAGCCAAGGAAAAAGGAATGAACATAGCGGGGAATGGCAACGGATTGCCTTTTTTCATTTACGGATGCTTTTAAAATTCTCTTCGCCGAAAACAATAGCCTGGAACGTGGAGAACTTGGCACCTTCCTTCCAGCAGTCCTTGGGCAATCCTGCTTTCAAACAGAGGTTATCAAGCAGTTCATTTCGCCCCCAACCTTGTTCCGTAGCTACCTGGGGAAGAAACACTGCGGAACTATTCTCCTTG
>JBEKJA010000053.1:0-11271 GCA_050011475.1 Syntrophales bacterium | reverse complement strand
TTCATTTATCCCCGCCAGGGGCAGACTGAACAACAGAAGGAGAATGACCGCTATGAATGTCACCGGTGGGCCGCAAATCAGACCCATTATGATCCGACACAACCGCCTCCCGGTCCGGCTCAGGCACAGGGCAGCCAGAAGCGAAAAGACTACCAGCGTGCAATGAGTGCCTGCCTCGAAGCACGCGGCTATACGGTGAAATAGAGGAATCAGAGACGAATTGATAAACAGGGAGAAATCTTTGGTTACTGCCTGGCTATAAGAACAGTATCATGAATTGTTAGATGGCAGTGACATGGAAGATTAAATCCTGAACAGCGCTTCATTCACCTTTTATCAGCATGCTTGCAAAAAAATTAATTAATATGAGCACTGAAACCTTCTCTTAATTTTTGATCTAATTTGTCCAAAACCATTTGAAGACATACACCCGCAAGTATTATTTCGATATTTGTGATCTTGATGCCTTTATAGAAGGAAACAAACAACTATGCTTATAAGTGAATTGACAAATATGCATCGGCATGTTATCAACCTATCCATGATGAGGAATCGCCTGAAGAACATCATGGATAGGGAAGAGGTAACGGCAGCTCAGATTTGTAGAGAGCTCGGACTAGACAGAGGATATTTATCTCGGTTCCTGAATGGAAAAGTGAATATATCCTTGCCGAGATTGATAGAGATTGCTGATTACCTCGGCTATGACCTTCAATTGGTCAAGCGTAAACATCCCAGAAAGGAGAGTGAATAAAATGGGATGTATCTACAGGCGAGGAAAAAATTTTTGGATAAAATATAGACACAGAGGAAAGCAAATCTGCGAGTCAACTCACAGCGATAAAGAGGAAGTTGCTAAGCGCCTTCTCAAAATGCGAGAGGGTGAAATTGCCCAAGGGAAATTGTCAAGTATCTGCTTTGAGCGAATCATGTTTGATGAGTTGTTGGAGGACTACCTTACAGACTTCAGGATCAACGGTAAAAAAAGTATCCTGAGAGCTGAAGGTTGTGCACACCATCTGAGAAAAGAATTTAGTGGAATGCAAGCAGTTCAGATTAGTACATCTATCATCAAATTATACGTCGCTAATCGGCAAAAAGATGGTGTATCCAATGCCACCATAAACAGAGAATTGGCAGCTATAAAAAGGGCGTTTAACCTCGGTGTTCGATGCACACCGTCTAAGGTTGCTCAGGTTCCATACATTCCGATGCTGAAGGAGAACAATGTCCGGAAGGGTTTTATTGAACATGAGGACTATGTTGCCTTGAAAGAAGCACTTCCTGACTATTTCAAACCGATACTGACCTTTGGTTATTTATCAGGCTGGAGAAGGTCAGAAATTCTTGGCTTGAAATGGAATCAGGTTAATCTTCGGGATGGCATTGTGCTCTTGGAACCAGGAGAAACAAAAAACAGTGAAGGTCGAACTCTCTACATGGAACCAGAGATCTGGGACATGATGAAACACCTTCACCAAAATAGGAGAATGGACTGCCTTTACGTTTTCCATTTGAATGGAAACAAAATCGTAGATTTCAAGAAGTCATGGAAGAAGGCCTCTAAGAAAATTGGCAGACCTGATTTATTATTCCATGACCTTAGGAGGAGTGCGGTTCGTAACATGGTAAGAGCTGGAATCCCAGAGCGTGTGGTCATGACTATCTCTGGCCACAAGACAAGGGCTGTCTTTGATCGCTACAACATAGTCTCACAGGAAGACTTGAAAGAGGCAGCATTAAGGCGCCATAATTTCTATGAAAATCAGGCCGAGCGGTTACATTTTGGTTACATTTTGCCTAAAAATGCTCAAAAGGTTACGACCATAGGATCGTAACCCCTTGATTTTATGGTACGCCTGGAGGGATTCGAACTCTCGACCTACGGATTAGAAGTCCGTTGCTCTATCCAGCTGAGCTACAGGCGCGTATGGTTGGCGAAAGGCTTTGTTTATATGGATCCTGAATCGAGTTCAGGATGACTGTTTTAATGTTTATAAGATAGCCGCATCGCTTCGCTCATCGCAATGACAATGCTATTGTCACAGGGTTTGGGCGACGTCTCGCAATGACTTCTTTTTTTGCTCCTCGCATTGACCACGTTGGTTCCTGAAAATGTGGGAGGTCAATAACTTTCTGCCATTTTTTTGTCAAGGTGAAATCATCAATGGACATAGCCGGCGATGCCATCAAATTTGTAACCCTTCTTTGAAGCATTTTCTCCCCTGGGATCTGTTGTATAGAAGTGGCAACCTTTAGATGGATAATACCAGCGGTACAACTCTTTTGTACCGGTCAGCTTTGATGTGGCGATGTTGCCGATTTCCCCTTCCAGGGCATATCCGGTGAGATTCATTGTTTTGGCTTTACCTTCATAAGCATAAAAGTGGCAGCCGCGCTGTGCGTTGTACCATCGATAGAATGGAGTCGTTCCCGGAGTACCTGCAGGAAAAAGGCGAAAGGCGATTCCCTGCTTCTGATAACCATATTCGGCAATCCTTTTTGCCTCAGCGCGAGGATTAGCTGAAAAGAGATAATTCCTCCCCCTAACAAATCTATAAATATCTATTTCTTTCTTTGAGTTATCATCATTTAACTCAACCGATACTTCAACTATGGAATCTCCACCATTTGATGTGAAATATACCGGTTCCATGTACATGCCAGGGGGAAGCCCCCTTGTATCCATCCGGATATTTACAAAAGAAATTTGCTTGGTGATATCGCCCGAATCAGGAAGAGCGCTGATCCATCCCGGCCTTCCCACCTTGATCTCCGGACCATAGATTCTGACACCTTCGACGAGTGTACGCCCTGGCCCGAAGGATAGAAGCATCGTATGGGAGGAAGGATCCGGGAGATTCTCCGCAACGATGATTTCCGAGGATTCTTTTCGTTCCGCATGGCAGTCATACTGCCCGATTAATGCATCGTCTAAATAGACCGCTACATTTCCCGCATCAGGCGCTTTCCATAGGAAAAGACTTAAACCATTACCGATAAAGTGATATTTCATGACCCCGGAGGCCGGGATAACCGCCACCGGGAAGCCTTCTTCCTCTATCCAGCGGCCCGTAATATACAGGTATGCCTTGATAGCCGGGGGGGCGATATAGTAGCCGCGTCCTATCACCTCTTCATTACTGAATGAGACATAACGCCCGCGGTGCGGAAGCACTGATTCATCCATGATCATACCAGCATCACTACGCATACGCCATTTCAGCGTGCCGCTCCCCGGGTTTGTCACCTTGATTCTCTTCACAAGCTGCTGCCCTGAGGGGATGACCCCAAAATCAATATGGGTTGGCGTGACAGCTATTTGAGGCTCTCTGACCTGCGTATCTATTTTGAAAGACACCAATACCGTTTTGCTGCCCGACAAAGATGAAAAACGAACAGCCTGACGGTAGCTTCCGGCCGGTATGTCCTTGCGGCCGATCAAACGTTTCCCACTCATTTCCAAGCTATACTGAACTGGGGAAAATCCACGGTTCTGAGCAGCAGAATCCGGTCCGGATATACTCTCCAGGAAGCTTACGTGTATCATGACTTCTTCCGGATTCCTCTCCATTGATCCTGATATATCCTGATCCTCAATAAGCATCCAGTTTTCGAATCCCCTAGCAGACCAGGTCAAAACTCCTGAACCTTCATTTTTAAGAGTGATGACCGCTTTCGCTCCCTCTCCCGGACGGATAGTACCGAGGTCAATTTCCCGTGGAGTAACAACAAGCATGGGTATTCCGGCTTCCTCATTCGCGGACGTCTGAGGAACCATTGAAGTCTCACCGGCTTCATCCGATCGGGAGGGCTCCGCAGCGGCTATAAAAATCATGAATACAAAAATCTGCAGAAGACAGGCAAACGGTATGACAAACTTTCTTTTCATGGGTGTTTTTCCTAATGTTCATGTTTTCCCTATCCCAAGAGGCCACAAGAAGGCAACGTTTTTTAGGGGAAAGGGCTTGACATGCTGTTTCCATCCTTATATATGTCCCGAAAACTTTTTCAGCAAGGCAGTGATATTTTTAGAAGGATGCCTGCCGGAGTCCTTCTCAACCATCTGCTTTCCCTCGAAACCAAAGGGGGCATCCGCCAATTGCCGGGCAAAAAATTTATTTAGAAGGATTAGGTGATTTCATGCCGAGATCATTAATTGTAGTAGAATCGCCGACCAAGGTTAAAACCATAAAAAAATATCTTGGAAGCGATTATGAAGTGCGCGCCTCGATGGGCCATATCAAGGATCTACCTAAAAAAACCATCGGCATTGATCTGAAGAATCATTTCGAACCGGAATATCAGATCATCGATACCAAGAAAAAAGTGGTCGCGGAGTTGAAAAAAGCGGCCAAATCCATCAGCCGCATCTATCTAGCCCCTGACCCGGACCGTGAAGGGGAAGCAATCGCCTGGCATATCGCCGATGTAATAGGAACCAAGGACAAGGAAGTCAAACGTGTCCTGTTCACCGATCTCACCAAGAACACGATACTGGAAGCACTACGCCATCCACAGGATCTTGATTTCAATAAATACGAAGCTCAGCAGACGCGAAGGATTCTTGACCGGCTTGTCGGATATAAAATCAGCCCCCTGCTCTGGGAGAAAGTCAAACGCGGACTGAGTGCAGGCCGTGTCCAATCCGTCGCTGTACGCATCATCTGCGAGCGCGAGGAGGCGATCCGCAATTTCGTCCAGGAAGAATATTGGAACCTTCTTGCCACACTGGAGGGAAGCAACCCTCCTGCTTTCGATGCCCGGCTTTTTAAAATCGACGGGAAGAAGGCAAAGCTGCAGAACGAAAAGCAGACGAATCTGTTGATTGAGGAGCTGAAGAAGGCCCAATTCGCCGTATCGGACATAGACAGAAAAGAGGTAAAGCGTCACCCGTCACCGCCATTTACTACAAGCAAATTACAGCAGGAAGCATTCCGTTGGCTGCACTTTCCCGCGAAGAAGACCATGAGCGTTGCGCAAAAACTTTATGAAGGCATCGATCTGGGTGAGGAAGGGCCTGTTGGACTCATCACTTACATGAGAACCGATTCCGTCCGTGTGGCCGCAGAAGTCGTTACTGAAGCAAGAAAATATATTTCGGACAATTATGAAAGCGCATATCTTCCTGCCAAGCCAAAAGCTTACAAGAACAGCGCTTCCGCTCAAGATGCCCATGAAGCTGTACGCCCATCTTCCATGATGTACAAGCCACAGGACATCAAAAAATACCTTACTCCGGACCAGTTCCGCCTGTACGAACTCATCTGGAACCGCTTTATAGCCAGCCAGATGAACCCGGCAGTATTCGATCAGACCATCATCGATATTCAGGCAGGCCGGTGCCTGTTCCGGGTGATGGGCTCGATCATGAAATTCCTCGGTTACATGATTCTCTATCGGGAAGGCAAGGATGAAAATGGCGGGGAGAATAATGGAAACGGTGACAAGCAGGCAAACGGCGGCGATAAGGAAGGTTCTGAATCCGGCAGGAGCCTTCCCTCATTATCCGTCGGCGATAGCCTGAAGCTGATCCAACTCAAATCGGAGCAGAAATTCACCCAGCCGCCGCCCCGCTTTACCGAGGCCACGCTCGTCAAGGAATTGGAAGAGAAGGGAATCGGACGTCCAAGTACCTATGCTACCATACTCAGCACCATCCAGGATAGGGCTTACGTCGTTTTAGAAAAAAGCAGGTTTTCCCCCACGGAACTTGGAATCCTGGTCACTGCATTGCTGGTTAAAAATTTTCCGCACATCATGGATATTGCCTTTACCGCCGCCCTGGAAAACAAGCTTGACAGTATCGAGGAAGGCAAAAAAAAGAGGACCGACACCCTGGTTGAATTCTACAAGACGTTTGAAGAGGAACTCAAGCAGGCTAAAGCCACCATGAGAAACGTCAAGCGTGAAGAAACCCCGACGGAATTCATATGTGAAAAATGCCAGAGTCCAATGATTATAAAATGGGGGAAGAATGGGCGATTCGTTGCCTGTTCCAATTACCCGACCTGCAAAAATACCATGAACATCCCCTCCGAAGATAACAGCCAAGGCAAAAACGGCGGGGAGCCAATTGATGTTCTATGTGAAAAATGCGGGCTTCAGATGGTGATTAAACAGGGCCGATTCGGACGTTTTATCGGCTGCTCCGGATATCCGGGATGCAAGAATACCATGGCGATGACGACCGGCGTTCCCTGTCCGGAAGAAGGATGCGAGGGCGTTCTGACAGAGAAAATGACCAAGAAAGGGAGAGTCTTTTACGGGTGTTCGAAGTATCCTGCATGTAAGTTCGCAACGTGGGATCGCCCGATCCAGGAAAGCTGCCCGAATTGTGGTGCCAAATTTCTGGTTGGAAAAACAACTCAGAAAGGCACCGTCCAAAAGATATGCTTAAACAAAGTTTGCGGCTTCAAGTCCGAGGCCTGATTTGTATCCCCGATGCACCCTTCTCAGAAGCCTGTAATGATAATCGGCGGCGGTCTTGCCGGTTGCGAAGCCGCATGGCAACTCACAAAAAGGGGCCACCCCGTGATACTCTACGAGATGAAGCCCTGTCGATTTTCGCCCGCCCATCAATCCCCCCTTCTTGCCGAACTTGTATGCAGCAATTCTTTGCGTTCCAACCAGATTGATAATGCCGTCGGCCTGCTCAAAGAAGAAATGCGGGTGCTTCAATCCCTGATCATGAAAGCTGCCGACTGTACCTCCGTTCCCGCCGGCCGTGCTTTGGCCGTCGACCGGTCGGCTTTTTCCAGCTATATTGAAGCGAAGCTCGGCAATGAAAAGCTCATTCGTATCATTCGCGAAGAGATCTGTGAGATCCCCATCGACTGCCAGACAATTGTGGCAAGTGGGCCGCTTACGTCATCAGGTCTGGCCGGCAGCATTCAATTGAAGACAGGGAAAGATTATCTTTATTTTTACGATGCTATCTCGCCAATTGTTTCGGGAGACTCAATTGATGAAGCGTCTGTGTTCCGCGCTTCCCGCTACGATGCAACGGATGAGGGCGATTACCTGAATTGCCCTCTTACCGACCAGGAGTATGAGTTATTCTACAAAGAACTCTTGCATACGGATATTGTAAAGCCCCATTCCTTCGAGGATATCCACTACTTTGAAGGATGCCTCCCCATAGAAGTCCTTGCACGCCGGGGCATGCAAACATTGGCTTATGGTCCTATGAAACCAGTGGGCCTGGTTGATCCGAAGATAGGGAATCAACCCTATGCAGTTGTCCAATTGAGGCAGGAAAACCGCGATGCCACCCTGTTCAACATCGTCGGTTTTCAAACCAGGCTGAGCTGGCAGGAACAAAAACGTATATTCAGGCTGATTCCCGGTCTTCAGAATGCCGAGTTTATGCGCTATGGGAGCATCCATAGAAATACATTCATCAACGCTCCAGCTTTGCTGAAGAAGACTCTGCAGTTGAAGCATGACGAAAATATTTTTTTTGCAGGCCAGATTTCCGGTGTCGAAGGATATGTCGAATCCGCATCGATGGGGCTGATGGCAGGTTTGAGTGTTGCCGCCATCCGGGATGGTAAAATATTTCAGCCCCCTCCCGAAACCACTGCCCATGGCGCTCTTCTGAAACACATAACCGGTACAAGCAGGATTGATTTTCAACCAATGAATGTCAACTTCGGGCTTTTCCCTCCCCTAGTTGAACGTTCCAGGAAGAGGGACCATGGAAAGCGAATGGCGGAGCGTGCAATGGCAGACATAAGAAAGTGGATGCAAAATGACTTCAGCAACTCGTACGAATAGAAAAAAGTTCCTTTTTTTCTTAATATCATCTATACAATATTTGAATGCAGCGTCATTTTCGAGTGTTGATGAGGGTGGGTAATATGGAAAAATCGAACGGACCGATCACCAACAACAAAAGACGACTTTTTCTTCTTATTTTTATATTTCTCGTCATTACAGGATTCCTGGGCCTTTATTTCTACCTGGCATACAGGAATACGCACATATCCACGGATGACGCCTATGTAACAGGCCCAATTCACATTATAGCCTCCAAAGTACCCGGTACGGTGAAAAAAATCTATGTCACCGACGATCAGCATGTAAATGAGGGAGATATTCTCCTCGAGATAGATAACAGGGATTATGATGTAAGAGCTAGAGAAACGGAATCATCGGTAAATTCCGAGCAGGCAAAATCAAATGAGTTCGCCTTGAGGGCGAATGCCGCAAAGCAGCAACTTATCGAACTTCGTTATCGGGTTGATTCAGCAAAGGCAAATCTGAAGCTTCAGGAGGTCAATTTAAAGCAGGCCGAAAGCGACCTTCAGCGTGCAGAAAAGCTTTTCAGCAGGGGGATCATTCCTGAAGAGCGTATGGAAAGGGCCACAACAGTCCATGACTCGGCGGCTGCCCAGGTTGAAGCCGCAAGAGATCAGCTGAAACAGGCTGAAGCCGCCGTTGCAACTCAAAAAATTGTGATCCAGCAATCCGAATCCGCCGTTAATTCTCAGAAATCGCTTGTCAAACAAAAAGAGGAAACCCACACAGCGGAAAATTTAAAGTTAAGCTATACAAAGATCTATGCACCGTCCAATGGATACATTACCAGGAAAAATGTTGAAGTGGGCAATCAGATCCAGTCAGGTCAACCTCTCCTGGCGGTTGTTCCACTCAGTGATGTATGGATTGTCGCGAATTATAAAGAAACCCAGCTTGAGAACGTAAAACCGGGGCAAAAAGTTGCAATTGAGGTCGATACATATCCGGGCAAGACTTTTACAGGGAAAGTCGAAAGTATCATGGCTGGTTCTGGTTCCACATTTTCCCTATTTCCACCTGAAAACGCTACCGGCAGCTATGTAAAGGTTGTCCAGCGGATTCCGGTTAAAATTGTCCTGGATAACAAAACGGATCACAACCATGTTCTAAGAGTTGGCATGTCAGTTATACCGACCATCCTCGTCAACAAGTGATATGGCCAGGTACATCAATAAATGGATCATAGCTCTGATCGTCATGCTCCCGACGTTGATGGTGATTATCGACACCTCCGTCGTGAATGTCTCCCTTGAACAGATACGCGGAAGCCTCTCCGCGGGCATTGACGAAGCGACATGGTCGATCACGTCCTACCTTGCCGCAAATGCCATCATCATTCCAATGACAGGCTGGCTGAGCAGCCTGTTTGGCAGGAAACGATTCCTCCTATTTTCCGTTTTTCTCTTCACGGTCACCTCTCTTCTCTGCGGCCTTGCCTGGAATATTCAGAGCCTCATTGTTTTCAGGATTTTTCAGGGGCTTGCGGGGGGATCCCTTCAGCCCATTTCCCAGACCGTCCTGCTCGAGACTTTTCCGCCTGTGCAGCACGGTATGGCCATGGCGATATTCGGGATGGGTGCCATGCTGGGGCCCATCATAGGTCCGCTTCTGGGAGGCTGGATAACGGACAACTGGTCATGGCATTGGATCTTCTTCGTAAATGTTCCTTTTGGCATTATTGCCGTTATACTGTCTGCGATGTTTATCAGCGACCCGCATTACATCAAGAAGACGAATGTCAAAATCGATTACCCCGGTCTCTTATTTCTAAGCCTCTGGGTCGGCTGCCTGCAGATGGTGCTGGACAGGGGCCAGAGAGAGGACTGGTTTGAATCGACTTTTATTCTCATATTGACCATCGTGGCAATCATATCATTCATCATGTTTCTCATGGTCGAACTGAACACGGATCAACCTGTTGTGAGGCTCCACGTCTTTAAAGATTACTCTTTCAGTTTCGGAAACTTTGTTATGTTCATTGTAACAGTCAATCTTTTTGGAAGCATTGTCCTGCTGCCTATTTACCTGAGGAGCCTGATGGGTTACACGGCAAGCCTTGCCGGCCTCGTCCTGGGCCCGGGGGGTGTTGCGATATTCATTACCATGCCTATTATCGGAAGGCTGTTGACCAGGATGAACCCGAAAACAATAGCAGTGTTTGGTGTCATCATCTTAGGCTACGCAGGTTTTCTGATGTCCCACTTTAATCTTGATGCGGATTTCGTTACAATATTCTGGCCAAGGGCCATCATGGGGGTTGGAATGGGCATGATCTTCATACCCATGACGACACTGACACTGTCCGCCATCAGAAAAGAAGAAATGGGAAACGCGACATCCATATTCAACCTCGTCCGAAACCTTGGCGGGAGCCTTGGAGTGGCTTTTGTGACTACGATGTTGAGTTCGAGATCTCAATTCCATCAATCGCGCCTCGTCGATCACCTGACACAGTTCGATTCGACCCTGTTTTACTATTCGCAGAAAGCAGCCCAGGCATTGCAGTTTAAGGGGATGAATCCGTCTTCGGCATTGAATGGAAGCATGGGCGTCATTTATAATAATCTCCTGAAACAATCATACATGATCGCTTTCAACGACACGTTTTATTTCCTGTTCATCATGATTATGCTGACCGTTCCTTTGATATTCTTGATGCGATACAAAAGACCCCTGGCCAAAACAGACAAATCACCGTGAGGAACCATTATGGAATTCATGAGTGTAAGAGATGTTCGGGAGCGTTTGATCAGTGCCGGATATATTCCTTCCCAGGAAATAGCCACAGTTGTTTTTCTTGCACAGGCGACGCAGAAACCGATCCTAGTAGAAGGACCTGCCGGAGTCGGAAAGACGGAGCTCGCAAAAGCAGTGGCCAGAAGCCTCGACCATCATTTAATCCGCCTTCAGTGTTATGAGGGTCTGGATGAGTCGAAAGCGCTTTATGAATGGGAGTATGCAAAACAGCTTCTTTACACCCAAATGGTCAAGGAAAGAATAAGCGATATCATTTCCGATGCTGATACACTGGCTATGGCAGTGGATCGTATTGCCGCCCAGGAGGACGCCTTTTTTTCGGACCGATTCATTCAGCCGCGTCCTCTGCTGCAGGCCATAAGCTCCGAGCAGCCGGTTGTGTTGCTGCTTGACGAGGTTGACAAATCCGATCCGGAATTCGAGGCGTTTCTGCTTGAACTGCTGAGTGATTTTCAGGTATCCATCCCCGAGTTGGGAACAAGAAAAGCCATAAATATCCCATTCGTGCTGCTCACATCGAACAATTACCGCGATATGAGCGATGCATTGAAACGCCGATGTATCCACCTGTACATTGACTATCCGGAGCGGGACCTGGAAGTGCAGATTGTACAGCTGAAAATCCCTGAGATCGAAGCAAAACTGGCAGGCAACCTGGTCGATGCAATCCGCGAAATACGGACCCTGGATCTGAAAAAAAGCCCCAGCATT
>JBEKJA010000052.1:0-11288 GCA_050011475.1 Syntrophales bacterium | reverse complement strand
AGATACAAGGACATGATCGAAGGGATGTACCCATCCGAGCTGTAACAACTTCAACAATGGAGCAGGCCGGGGCCTCACGGCCCCCGCCTCTCACATCTGTCACTGTGAAATTCCCCTTCCTCGTCATTGCGAAGCGCGACAATCTTACCACTTAAAAAAGCATTTCATGGGTGCCACGGCGGTTTAGACACCGCAATGACTCCATAGTATTACATTACGGACTGAACGAAGGTCCTGCTCAATGTAAACCGTCATTGTATATCTTTGCAAAATCAGTCAACACATCAGGCTCTTCCGATGGTGACTGATAAATCGAAGCGAGTAAAATAGGAACGCCGGAAAGCAATGAAAAAACTCCGATCGCAGCTATAGTTGAAGTGATGATTATAGATATTTCCGGTACCGGATGATCCGGAGGGGTGCCAATTTTGTTGGCAGTTGAGAGTTGACACAAATAAAAACCCCGGGTGGATACTCTCCATCCGGGGCTGATGGTTATGATTCATCGACAGGCTGATCCCTTAATAAATTGATAGTCTCTGTTTATGACGCTCGCCAGGTCGTTCCCTCAGGGCCATCCTGTAAAACAATGCCTTTTTCGGCAAGGATCCAGCGAATTTCATCGGCCCTTTTCCATTCCTTATTTTGCCGTGCCTGCACACGCTCTGCAATAAGTTTTTCGATCTCCTGTTCGTCAATATTCCGCCTGAGTGCTTCTCTTTCACGGTCCCGGCAGAGATACTCATCAGGGTCTTCATGGAGAATTCCCAGGACATGCCCAAGCTCCAGCAAAACACGCCTCGCTTCATACAGAGCAGATTGCTTTTCCATTGATACCCCATGTCCTTCAGCAAGAAATCCATTGATCATTCGTACCGCGTCGAACATATAACCGAGAGCTCTCGGGGTGTTGAAATCATCGTCCATCGCCTCAATGAATCGCTCCCTGCAACCGGCAATCTTCTTTACCAATTCATGGCTTTGGGAGGATTTGATCTTGTCGGGCAGCTCATCCTTGATAGCCTTGAGGCAGGAATAAAAGCGCTCCATGGCAATGCGTGCTTCCCTCAGGGTGCCGTCAGAATAATCCACCGGGCTTCGATAGTGGCTTTGCATCAGGAAGAACCTCAAAACCTCGGGATGATAGGACTGAAGCACGTCTTTGATGGTAAAAAAATTACCCAGGGATTTGGACATCTTCTCACTGTTCACACGGATGAAGCCATTATGAATCCAGTAACGGGCCAGCGGCTTGCCCGTGGCGCCTTCTGACTGGGCAATCTCATTCTCATGATGGGGAAAGATCAGGTCTTCTCCGCCGCCATGAATGTCAAAAGATTCCCCGAGATACTGCCTGCTCATGACGGAGCACTCGATGTGCCAGCCTGGTCGTCCGGGGCCCCAGGGGCTTTCCCACGCAGGCTCCCCTGTTTTGCTCGCCTTCCATAAAGCAAAATCGAGTGGATTGCGCTTTCTTTCGTTTATATCCACGCGTGCTCCCGCCATCATATCTTCAATATTTCTTCGAGAGAGTTTTCCATACGGCGGATAGGATCCAACAGAGAAATAGACATCTGCTCCCTCCTTGTAGGCCAACCCCTTATCCAGAAGGGTCTGGATCAGGCGAATCATGCCCTCGATATGTTCCGTTGCTCTCGGTGCAATGGTGGGCCGGCCCACGCCCAGGGTATCCATATCTTCATTATGTAACTGGATGAACCGTTCTGCAATCTCGAAAATAGTACTACCTTCTGCATTGGCCCGCTGGATGATCTTATCATCAACATCGGTAAAGTTCTTGACGTATGTGACCTGATATCCCCGATATTCAAGGTATCTCCGGATGATATCGAATACGACCGCGGAGCGGGCATGTCCCATATGGCAGGCATCATAGGCCGTAATGCCGCAGACATACATACCGGCGTGACCTTCCCGCAGCGCGATAAACTCCTCTTTTTTTCTAGTAGCAGTATTGTAAATTTTCATGGATACAGAGGTACGATGTCCAACCCGGTACCTTCGGGAAATCCGCACATAAGATTCATATTCTGTACGGCCTGCCCGGATGCGCCTTTGATGAGGTTGTCAATTGCCGATATGATCACAACTCTTTTTGTCCGCATATCGATTGTTACACCGATATCGATGAAATTTGACCCCCGAACGGCTGATATGTCGGGAAAAGCACCCAAAGGATATAGGCGAACAAACTTTTCATTGACATAAAAATTCCGATAGAGATCCCAAAGCTCTCCGGTTGTCGCACCTTTGTTCAGTTTCCCATATATGGTGCTGAGAATTCCTCGATTCACGGGCAGCAAGTGAGGGGTAAAAGAGACTACCACAGCTTTTCCTGCACAATCGCTTAACCCCTGCTCGATCTCCGGTGTATGCCGATGCTGTGTGACTTTATAAGCCTTGAATCCCCCGTTAACCTCACAGAACAGGGACCCGATCTGGGGCTCCCGTCCAGCCCCGCTAACGCCGGATTTTGAATCGATGATGATCGATGATTCATCCAGCCAATCTGCCTTGAGTACAGGTGCCAGCCCTAGGATCGCACTCGTCGGATAACATCCCGGGTTGGCGACCAGTTTTGCATGTGCTATTGTATCCCGATATAGTTCCGGTATTCCATAAACCGCTTCAGCAAAACACTCCCCAGCAGAATGATGTCCGTACCATTGCTCATACAAGGCACTGTCCCGGAGCCGGAAATCGGCGCTCAAATCGATGACTTTCCTGCCGGCCTTTAGGAAAATTGGTACTGCAGTCATTGAAACGCCATGAGGAAGTGCAAGGAAAACCACGTCAGCCCGATGAGCCATTTCATCGGGAGAAATATTCTCAAATCGAAGATCCCATAGACCGGTCAAGGATGGAAATACCTCAGATACGGGTATACCGGAGTATCGCCGCGATGTCACAGCGATAACCTCAACACCTGTGTGATTCCGCAGAATCCTGAGGAGTTCCTGGCCCGTATAGCCGCTAGCCCCGTAAATACCGACTTTAATCATGTTGACCACCTTTAATAAAACTTATTGTATAGATAAGGAAACCTACCACAGCGCATTGAATCTACACAACCATCAACGCCATCACAAAAAAAGGGGGCACAGCCCCCTCTTGTATATATTGAATATTCCTCTTGAAGTTTAGCGCTTCGAGAACTGGAACCGTTTACGGGCGCCTGGCTGACCGTATTTCTTTCTTTCCTTCATGCGGGGATCCCGCGTCAGGAAACCCGCTTTTTTCAATGCATGTCTCATCTCTGCATCGTATTCAACAAGCGCACGTGAAACACCATGCTTTACTGCCCCGGCCTGACCGGAAATGCCGCCCCCATTGACGTTCACATATAAATCAAAGCTGTTTTTCTTTCCCACAATCTCCAACGGCTGCTGAATAAGTGCCCTCAGGCTGTCGCGGGTAAAATAATCGTCAAAGTTACGCTTGTTGATGACAATAACCCCGCTGCCTTCCTTCATGTAAACCCTGGCAACAGCAGATTTCCTCTTCCCCGTTGCATAGTATCGCTTTTCTGTCATATGTATTGCCCTCTTATGATATCGAAAACTATGGGTTAATATCCTTATGGGTGCACAAATAAGTGCCCATATCTATCCGGTATTACAGTGTAAGAAGCTGCGGATCCTGCGCTTCGTGGGGATGCTCTCCTGTCGAATAAACTTTAAGTTTTCGGAGCATGGATCGGCCCATTGTGTTCTTGGGCAACATCCCACGTACAGCCATTCTCAGGAGTTCCTCGGGTCTATTTTTCAAAAGATCCCCGGCAACGGTCATCTTTATTCCCCCGGGATATCCCGAATGCCTGTAATAAATCTTTTCTGACATTTTTTTACCGGTCAGGATCATTTTCCCGGCATTCAATACGATAACAAAATCACCAGCATCCATATCCGGGGCATATACGGGCTTATGCTTACCCCTCAAGCGCCTGGCAACTTCACAGGCCAATCGCCCAAGAACCTTACCATCCGCATCTACAACATACCAGTTTCGGGCAACTTCACCGGCCTTTGTCTGATAGGTTTTCATCTGCATCACCAATCCTTAAAAATTGAGATGGGAACGTACGAAATTTCCCGATGATTGTCAAGGAAAAAGGTCTGAAAAGAGCCGTTTCAGGATCGAAATTATTTACTTCCCCCCTCCTCCTCCCAAGCCATACAGTGACACAAGCAGTAAATAACTGTGATCATCATATGTTTCCGTATAGTGCACTTCCACGTTCCAGCACTGCTTTTGGTAACGCAAGCCATAAGTATGTTCTATCGCAAGATTATCCCTCAGATCCTGCCTCATTACATAAATCCCGTAAATATTCTTCCTGAGAGCGGCTATAAGATTAATATCAAGCTCTTCGACTGTACCTACCGTATAGCGATATGAGGTGGAAAGGATGTCTCCTCGGTCGTCTTTCAAGTTCATGCTGTAATTGGACTGATCCCAGGATCCCTTATAAACATTGAAAAAGCTTCTTACAGACAGTGAGAGATAATCAAGAGGGGAGACATCCAGTTCTATCTGCACATCACTAAACGGTTTAATCTCGGAATTATTGGTGCCGGTGAGAATGTGGTTATCCACGTAGTCGCCATAAAGCGGGCCGTAGGGATTATTGGGGATGGTATTAGTATCAGGCGCCTTGATATAATAGGTTTGGGCAAGCTTCAGGCGCATCCACTCGCGATAACTGATCCCTCCATCAGGTTGGCGGCTTCTTGCCGTCAGGACATTGATCAATGAATAAGTGATGCTATGCTCATTCGGGAGTGGCGAGGCGAAGTCCGGTACAGTTTTATCGCCTTCCGTCGAGCGATAAATATAAGTGATTTCCGGTCGGATAGTATGCTGGATTTTATCGATATTTCCAAGATCAGCCTGGAAAACCCTGCGCAACTCCGAATTAAAAAGAAGACCTGCCGAATAGACCCCATGGTGACCCTGACTTGACTCAGAAGTGCTCATTGAGTCATCTCGATCCCAATACATCCCCTGGTAATCAACGAACGGAATGATCGACGACGTCCCGTACAGCGAAATCGGCATGAGGACGGTGGGATCCACTTGATACAAATGGCCTCTCTCTCCAATCTGACGATAGAAATAATCATATGCAGTCTGAAACTGATATTGGAGGGGGGTATTCAGCAATCGCTGACGTACAGCCGTCAGGGCAACTTCCGGATATTTCTGAAGGGTTCCGCTATTGGATGGAACCGTAAAGTCATCAGTATAACGGACAAGGGTTGTCAGGTTTACGGCATTCCATTCTTTGACAGTCCTTGCCTTTGAGTCCAATGAACCGAGCGATTCATTGCCCTGAAAGTCGACCTGTTTGAATCGGTTGATATGTTCCGGATCATAATTTTCGAGATAATAGTTGCTGGAGGAAAAATCTCTAAAATACCAGGGATCGGAAACTTTGGCGAGATCTGTCCGGAGATAGAATCCATGTGAGAATGTCGTTTGATTATTTACATAATAAGACCATCGCTGCTCGCCGGACTGCCAACCCCTTGAGATCCCGCCAACATTCTCATCAATCTGCATATGGTCCTTCAGATAGTCGCCATAAATCGTACCAAAGGAATCAGGGCTGAATGCATAACGGAATTCAGCACCCTGCTTGAACCCCCGCTTGTCCATATAACGCTCATAGAAAGTCGTATCCAATTGATCGGATATGGCATAAAAGAATGGCACTTCCGTATCCCAACCCAGCTTATCCGAATAGCTGAATCTGGGGAAAAGGAATCCTGTCTGGCGCGTCGTTTTCGCTGGAAAAATCAAGTAAGGGAAGTACAGGACCGGAACGTCCTGAACCACGAACCTGGCATTCTCCAGTGTGCCGTAACCGTCAACTGTAACGTTAAGCCGGCGCCCGAATAAATGCCAGTCGGGAGCGGTTCCATCACAGGTCGTAGCATTCGCGTCCTGGATGAGATAGGTTGCTTCTCCTGTCTTTTCTATTTTTTCTCCTCTAAGAAAAAAATGGTTTCTAGCCACAAAAACCTGTCCCTGATAAACGGTCCCGGTTTTCTTGAATACATTCAATTCCGCCCGGTTACCTTCCAGCGTATCCATACCGCTCCGTAAGATGATATGGCCGGATGCCGCGGCATCTCCACTTTGACGATTATAGATTACAGTATCGGCATTCAGGGTACTGCCGGAATAGGTTATTCTGACATTTCCTTCAGCCTTGACGATTTCCTCTTTTTGATCGTACGAGAGAGAATCAGCCGTGATATCCACCGGCGCTGCAACGGTTTCCGCTGATGCCGAATCCAGCAATGGGGTAAAAAAATAAAGGAGAAAAATATATAAAATAAACAGGGAAAGGAACCGTTTGAGGTTTCGAATGAAGACTAGGTTATCACCTGTGGCTGACATTCGATGAATATTCATTCCGCTGCAGTTTGTCTCTTGCTAGACCGGTTATCACAATATGGAGGTAAAGGAATAATTTTTTTCATCTCTCCCACCAGGTACAGGGAACCGGTAATGCAGATTAAATCTCCGGCAGAGGCCATCTGATAAGCCCTGCGCAGTGCATCCCTTGGATGATGACAGATTTCGACATGGCGGCAATCAGTCACCGCATTGACATAATCATCAGCCGGCCGGGCTCTGTCTGTAGATGGATCCGTTAGTATCAGGATATCGGCCATCGGTGATAATTGATCCATCATGCGGTGGACATTCTTATCGTTCAAGACACCAAAAATGATAATCAGTCGCCTGTACCGAAAAGAAGATTGAAGGCTCCGGCAAAGAGCCGCGACGGCAGCCGGATTATGGGCACCATCCATCAGGACTTCGGGGCATTCCCTGACAACCTCCAGTCTGCCCTCCCAACGGACATGGCTGAGGCCCGATCGAATGGCTGTTTCATCCGCATTGATCCCGTTTGATCGCATGGCGGATATGAGCCCGATTGCAACTGCCGCATTCTCCTGCTGGTGCCGCCCTATGAGTGCACAGGCGATTTTCCCGATCACATGTTCTTCCGGCCCATACCATGAAAAACTGCTGCCGTCATGATTGCGGATATGGATGTCGCGACCCAACCGATGGAGGGCGGCCCGTTTCTGCCGGCATATCCGCTCAAGCACATCAATGACTTTCCTTTGCCTCGCTGCGGTAATACAAGTTCCACCCCTGGATATGATGGCCCCCTTTTCCTCGGCTATGGCTTCCAACGTCCTCCCGAGGTAAGACTGATGTTCAAGGGAAATGTTAGTGACGGCACTGACACAGGGGTATACTATATTCGTAGCATCCAGCCGTCCGCCCATGCCAACCTCCAGAACAGCCACATCAACTTTCTTTGCGGAAAAGTAAAGAAATGCTACCGCGGTAAGAAATTCAAAATATGTGATGTCTTCCGTCACTTCTTTTCGGACTCTTTCTATGAAAGACGCCATTTCGTTCCTGGAAATGCATTCCCCGTCAATCCGAATCCGCTCCTGAACATGAACGAGGTGCGGTGACGTGTAGAGTCCTGTAAAGTATCCTGCCGATTTCAGAATGGCCGCCGTCATTGCGGCGACAGAACCTTTACCATTGGTCCCACCGATTAGAATGGTCCGATAACCCTCCTGGGGAGAGCCGAGCCGTTTCAAAAGGCGCTGCACGCGATCCAGACCAAGTCTGATACCCATGGGTGATAGGCTGGAAAGATATTGATACGGCATCATGAAAATATACCATTTAGAACGAAAAAAAGCCATAGGCATGGCCGCATTACCCGGCCACATGGCTTTCCTGGATGATTTTTATCTTCTGGCTTACTCAGCGGTTACCTTGAACACCTCGTCACCGGGCCGCACTCTGTCCGGGACTTTAACTCCGATGTAATCGCCGGCCACGGCTTTTTGAACGCGCTGGTTATTGACTTCCATAGAGTCAATCGTCAGATTGATATCTGTTGTATGTCCAGTGAATTTCAATGTGTCTCCCAGATTGATTTCACCATTCATCACTTTTACAGCGGCTACACTTGGTTTCGCAAAAAATTTAATCACTTCGCCTATTTTAATCTCCGACATACACAACCTCCTCCCTGTACTGGAAAAAGCAAATCGGATCCCAATGCCATCCCACGTTAAGGCATTTTGAATATAGGTTTTAAATACATGGTTTTCTTGAAAAAAACAAGGATAAAACAATGGATACAAATTAGTATCCATCTGGAAACTCCGGATAAAACACTATTGGTTTCTACAAATTAGAAAGGCAGCCCCGAGTCACAGGACTGCCTTTCACAAACCATTATTCATTCAGACCTTTAGGGTTTTGTCTTTTGCTGAGCATCCTTTTTCTTGCTTTTGGTCTGCTTTTCCTTTTCCTGTCCTACAAGCTCGATCACGGAAGTGGGAGCGCTATCCCCCACCCGGTAACCCATTTTGACAATCCTGGTATAGCCACCGTTGCGTTCCCGGAAACGATCAGACAAGTCCGTAAATAATTTACCAACCACATCCCGATCCCTGACGTATGCGGAAGCCTGGCGCCTCGCATGAAGATCTCCTCTTTTTCCGAGCGTGATCATCTTTTCAGCCACTTGCTGGAGCATCCTGGCTTTTACATCTGTGGTCATTATTTTTTCAGACCGCAGAAATGACGTTACCATATTGCGTAGCATGGCGTTGCGATGGCTGGTCGTTCTACCTATTTTCTTACCAGCTGTATTGTGCCGCATTGAATCGATTCCTTTCATTCCACAGCAGATGGGTTTATCTCATATGCTGTGCTGTGTTTAAGCCATCCTCAGGACATTGAGCCTTTCTCTTCAACCTTTCCTCCTCCGGTTTTATTCCATGGGGAAAAGTCGAGCTTCATTCCAAAACCAAGACCCATTTCTGCGAGAATTTCCTTTATTTCGTTAAGAGATTTACGGCCGAAATTTTTTGTTTTCAGCATTTCCGCCTCTGTCTTCTGAACCAGTTCGCCGATCAGATTGATTCCTGCGTTTTTAAGGCAATTGGCGGATCTTACAGACAGCTCAAGATCATCCACGTGTCTTGCAAGATGTTCGTTGATATCTTCTTTCTCTTCAGAAGGTTTTTGCTCTATATCTTCTTCGATATCCTCAAAATTGATGAACAGGTCAAGCTGCTCTTTAAGAATTTTGGCAGCATAGGCCACGGCATCTTCCGGCAGGACGCTTCCGTCCGTCCATACCTCAAGGACCAGGCGGTCATAGTCGGCAACCTGTCCAACCCTGGCATGCGTAACGGTATAGTTTACTTTTTTAATAGGGGTAAAGATGGCATCGATGTTAATCGTACCCTCGGGCTGATCCTCCTCAAGATCCTTGGACGCAGCAATATATCCCTTCCCGATCTTGACGGTCATCTGGGCTTTGAACTTTCCCCCGCTGGAAAGAGTTGCAATATAATGGTCCGGATTGAGTATCTCTACGGTTTCATCCGTAATAATGTCCGCAGCGGTAATGACTCCCTCTTTTTTTTTGTCTATGCTTATGGTTCTCGGACCGTCCTGATGAAGCTTCAGCCGGACGCCTTTAAGGTTAAGAATAATGTCTGTGATATCTTCTTTGACACCCGGCACGGTTGAATATTCATGATAGATACCTTCGATTCGAATCGAAACGATAGCCGCACCATGTATAGAAGACAGCAGGACTCTCCGGAGAGCGTTACCCAATGTAATGCCAAATCCCCTCTCAAGAGGCTGACAAATGAATTCACTATAAAATCGGGTATGGCCGCCTTCATCTATTTCAATCCGCTTGGGCTTAATCAAGCTACGCCAATTTCTTTGCATAATTTCCTTCCCTGTCCTTCGGAAAACTTTTTAGTTTGATACATCAGCCCACAGCTATTTGGAATACAGTTCAACGACCAATTGTTCTTGAACTGGCATGGTCAAATCCTCACGCGCTGGAAGCGCCTTTACGACTCCCCTGAAGTTCACAGAATCAATTTCAAGCCACTGGGGCACACCACGCCTGGCAACCGTTTCCATAGCCTCCAGAATACGAACGACTTTCCGGCTCTTTTCCTTCACCTGAATTTCATCGCCCACTCTCAGAATATACGAAGGGATGTTCACAGGCCTACCGGAGATGAGGAAGTGATTATGCCGTACCAACTGTCGAGCTTCTGTTCTCGAATTGGCAAAGCCCATACGGAAAACCATGTTGTCAAGCCGCCTTTCAAGCAGCAACAGCAGATTGGTTCCCGTTATGCCCTTTTGGCGATCGGCCTTTTCAAAATATCCATGGAACTGCTTCTCGAGAAGCCCGAACATTCTCTTGAGTTTCTGTTTTTCTCTTAACTGAACTCCGTAATCAGAATATTTACGGCGGGCCTGTCCGTGCTCACCGGGTGCGTATCCCCTTCTTTCGAATGCACATTTCTCGCTAAAGCAACGATCCCCTTTGAGAAACAGCTTCAATCCCTCTCTTCGACACAATCTGCAAACAGATTCTCTATACCTTGCCAACAATAGCCTCCTTAATCATTTTTTTATCAGTTCCGAATTGGAAACCCATAATGCCCGTACTTCAGACCCTCCTGCGCTTCGGGGGTCTGCATCCATTATGTGGAACCGGTGTAACATCGCGAATCAGGCTGATGTTCAAGCCGGCAATCTGCAAAGCCCGCAAGGCCGATTCACGTCCGGATCCCGGACCTTTGACATACACTTGAACAGTACGCATGCCATGCTCCTTCGCCTTTTTCACGGCTTCCTCCGCAGCAACTTGAGCTGCGAATGGGGTCCCTTTTCTTGACCCTTTAAAACCTTGAGTGCCTGCGGAGGCCCACGCAATGACATTTCCACTCATATCTGTAATGGTCACGATGGTATTATTGAACGTCGACTGAATATGAGCTACGCCTTCGGTGATATTTTTCTTTTCCTTTTTCTTCCCCGTTCTTCTGGGTGCCTTTGCCATCTAAAAACCTCCGTCCGGTAACTTCTTATAATTAATGCCAAGCCATTTCTTTATTTAACCGTTTTTGACCTCTACTACACGCCATAATCACTTCTTCTTACTGGCGACCGCTCGTCTTGGCCCCTTACGCGTTCTTGAATTCGTATGCGTCCTTTGACCGCGAACAGGAAGTCCCTTACGATGTCTCAGGCCTCGATAGGTTCCGATATCCATCAAGCGTTTGATGGACATCGACACATCCCTGCGCAAATCACCCTCTACCTTGTGTTCCTTATCGATGATGCTCCTGATAGCGGTGATTTCAGAATCGGCAAGCTGGTCCGTTCTA
>JBEKJA010000051.1:0-11309 GCA_050011475.1 Syntrophales bacterium | reverse complement strand
ATAACGAACATAGGGTTGACACCTGACATTATTTTTCCTATAGTCTTACCGCCAAAATGTTATTTAATCTATTACTTTCAATATGTTATATAATATTGCAAGAAACTGAAAAGTATAACTCAATGATCGATTTTAATCCTCTATTTTATCCTGAATCTGTTGCTGTCATAGGCGCATCGCCCGACGTTATCCGCGATCGTGCGGGATTTTTCAATAGTTTACGCCAGTGCTTCAAGGGAAGACTCTATGCGGTTAATCCACGCCACAGCGAGATTCATGGAATTCAATGTTTCCCCAGCATTACAAAAGTTCCAGAGTCGGTTGATTATGCACTCATCATGCTGCCCCGCGAAAAAGTCTCGGCAACATTGACAGAATGTGTAAGTGCGAAAACCCGTTTTGTTCTCGTTTTTACATCTGGATTTTCAGAAATGGGAGACAATGAGCTTGAAGATGAGTTCCTGTCCATTTTAAAGGGAAGCGAAACTCGCATGATAGGTCCAAACTGTGTCGGCGCTCACTGTCCGGAACGCGGGCTTGTCTACTTACCGCAGATCATGAGGGATGTTCCGGGAGATGTCGGGTTCTTTTCTCAATCCGGAGGCCATGCCCTTAATTTTGTCATTCGCGGCATTTCATTGGGAATCGAATTTAACAAAGTCATCAGTGTCGGTAATCAGGCGGATCTCAAAATCGCAGATTTCATAGAATATTTTGCCAATGATGAAAAAGTGAAATTCATTTGCGGATACATTGAAGACATCAAAGATGGTGAGCGATTTCACAATCTCATCACGAACACTATACTCCGGAAAAAGAAACCCATCGTACTTTGGAAAGGTGGAAGGTCGGAGGACGGTTCAAGGGCGGCCCGGAGCCATACCGGTGCAATGGCTGTCCCCGTTAAGATATGGGATTGCATCATGGAACAGATGGGCGTTATTAATGCAGAAACACAGGAAGAGATGTCCGATATACTTCTCGCGCTGAAATATGGTTTCGCGCCGGGTGGGCTTCATGCCTGTGTGGCGGTTGCCGGTGGAGGAAGCTCCGTTGAGCTTACTGATGCATTGAATTGCAATGGCGTCTCTGTGCCCATACTTACGCCGGAGGTGCAGGTGATGATAGGGGAGGGCATATCACAGGTCAATACCTCCACGCGAAATCCTATAGACCTTGGTATGTTTGGTTTTGCACCTGATATATTTCTACGGTCCGTGGAGAAAGCGGCGAAGGACCCCGGTATCGATTTCGTTGTTGTATGCCAGTACCTGGAAATTATCCACTCCATGGTTAAGGATCTATGGGATGTTTGCATTGAAAAAATGATTGAGGGTCTTTCCCATGTATCAAAGCCTGTCATCATGATCATCCCGCGAGTCATTCATAACCGGCCTGATGTGGAAGCTCTGCGTATGGATTTCATGGGCAGGCTGGATAAGGCCGGCATTCTTTCTTTCGATGATGCCGGCAGGGCGGCCCGGTTAGTTGTGAAAATCGAGCGATACATGCGCTTTATGGAGATGCATCTGGATTCCAACTGATCGGTAATGTAACGTTTGAAGGAGGAAAGGCGGGTAATATATGCAAATGCTGCATAGACCGACTATTAGAGCCATATGCCTTTTCCTGCTCAGTATTCATTTATCTGGCTGCAGTCATTTTACCTTTTACCCGGTCAATGAACCTCTGAAGGAATACAATCCCGGATATGGTTATGTTCCCCTGAATATAATTGATCCGAATAATTCTGATAAAATACTCCTAATCTTGTCCTTCTCCGGCGGCGGCACCAGGGCAGCGGCCTTTTCCTATGGTGTTCTCGAAGAGCTGCGGGAAACCGAAATTAGTATCGACGGCAAACAGAGGCGATTGGTGGATGAAATTGACATAATTTCAGCCGTATCGGGCGGTAGCTTTACAGCGGCACATATCGGACTTTTCGGTGACCGTATTTTCAAGGATTATAAAACCGTTTTCTGAAGAAGAACGTTCAAGGGGATTTTTTATTGGACATGATGTTGAAACCGATAAACTGGTTCCGGCTTTCGTCCCCCTTTTTTGATCGAAGCGATCTTGCTTCCGAGTATTATGACAAATATGTTTTTGAAGGCAAGACGTATGGAGATATGCTGAAACGAAGAGGTCCCATGATCCTGATCAATGCGACAGATATATCCCGGGGGACCAGGGTCACTTTCCATCAGGTTTTTTTTCAATGCAATATGCTCCGATCTTTCAGAATTCCACCTTGCCAGGGCCTGTGCCGAATCATCCGCAGTGCCTGGTATCCTGACTCCGATAACACTTAAAAATTATGCCGGCAATTGCGACTACAAACTGCCGTCGGAATTTGCACAGTTTTCTCCAAATTTTCGGCAAAGGGACATGAGGGGAAATGTGATGATAGTTATGGATACGAAAAATAAGCCGTACTTTCACCTGATCGATGGAGGCGTGGCGGATAATATCGGCTTGAGAGCCATAGAAGAATCCATTCATTCAGTGAGCAACATTTGGACAACCTTACAAATAGCCAAATCAGAGAATATTCATAAGATCGTATTTATCATGGTCAACGCCGAAGCAAAACTCGATTCTTCATGGGATAAGCATGAGTTGATTCCGATTTTTGCGGTCATGCTAAAAAACTATTCCACTATTTCCATTGCCCGTTATAATCGCGAAACAATGGCTCTGCTGCAGGAGAGCTTTACCCGCTAGACGGATGAGATCTGCACGGGCCGTTGTCCACCCGGCCATATTTCAACCGAACCTGATGCGTGTGGCGATATTAAATTTTATTTGATTGATGTGAAATTCAGCGAGCTGAAAGATGCTGCAGAGGCATCCTATCTCGTAGAACTTCCAACATCATTCCTGTTGAGTTCCAGTGACGTAGACAGGCTCAGAAAAGCAGCACGCGGGATCCTGAAAGATTCGGCGGAATATCAGAAGCTGCTCCATGATTTCTCCCCACCGGTTCATTCCCAATGATCCAGAACTACTCGATTTCTTGTCAAATCGAATGGAAATTAATGATATAAGTGTTGCACGGATTCGGATAAACGTGGTTATAATCATGTGAATTATGGTACGAGAAGGCAAAATGTGTGAAATGATGCTGTGCAAAACAGTCCGTATTAAATAAGAAGGGAAAATTCGTTTGAAAAGATATATTAAAGCAGCTTTATACTCCGGGTTGGTCTTTCCCGGGACGGGCCATATCTATTTAAAAAGATACATAAAGGGACTGGTTATCATACTTATAGCAATGACGGCATTGGTTTTCATTATTACGGTAGCCGTGAACGGTGCATTGAAGGTTGTAGAAAATATGCAAATCCTGAATAATCCGGATGCCGGTAACGTTTCAAATCTCGTGTCAGCCTCAATGGGAAAAACTTCCGTCTATTATGATATGAGTGAATGGATCCTCATCGTTTGCTGGCTATATGCAATCATTGATGCATACCAGATTGGGAAAAGGGATAGTATATCTGAAAAGCAGGGGACGGATGAATTTAAATTATGAAAGAAAATGGCATGGCATTTTTTTCGTTGAAAAGAATCATTGTTGCAATATGCTTATCATCTGCATTAACGATGTTTGTAATGGGGTGTTCATCGGAAAAGCGACCCGTTGCGGTGCCTTCTGTACCAGTTACGGAAGCCGAAGCAATTAAAAAGACCGTTCCCATACAGATTGAAGCCATTGGGTCGGTCGAGGCCTATCAAAGCATATCGATCAGATCACAGATCAATGCACTATTAACCAGAGTATATTTTAAAGATGGGCAGGACGTAAGAAAAGGCGATCTTCTTTTGAAATTGGATTGCCGGCCATATGATGCGGCGCTCAAGCAATCGATAGCCAACCTGGACAAGGATACGGCCCAATTGAAAAACGCTCTGGAGGAGCTGCACCGTTACAGGTATCTTGTTGAAAAGGAATATGTGCCCAAAGAGCAGTACGATCAGATCCAGACGAACTGGGCTGCACAGGAAGCCACTGTCAACGCGGATCGCGCCTTTGTGGAGAATAACCGTGTACAAGTTCAATTCTGCTCTATCTATTCACCTGTCAACGGACGGATGGGATCATTGAAAGTCAATCAGGGCAATCTCATCAAAGCCAACGATGTGGAATTGGCCGTAATCAACCAGATTCAACCCATCAATGTCACTTTTGCCGTTCCGGAGAAGGAACTTCCTAGTATCAAGAAATATATGGCGCAGGGCAAACTTTATGTGAATGCCACGATTCCCGGGGATAGCCATCCGGAAAAAGGCATCCTTACTTTTGTGGATAACGCCATCAATAAGGATACGGGAACGATCAGCCTTAAGGCGACCTTTGCCAATTCGGAAAAACGGCTTTGGCCGGGCCAGTTTGTCAATGTCACCCTGATGCTGACCAATGAGCCCGATGCGATTGTTATTCCATCCCAGGCTGTAGAGAAAGGGCAGGTGGGACAATTTGTTTTCGTTATCAGGCGGGACAGCACAGTCGAAGTGAGACAGATAACCAGTGGGCAAACCCTTCAGGGAGAGACCGTTGTGCTTGAAGGAGTTCGTGAAGGTGAGCGAGTGGTCACCGACGGTCAGATGCAGCTTACGCCCGGAGCCAGGATAAGCATTAAGGCTGTGCACTAACACGTTAGTGGAAATTTATTGTGAATGTCTCGGAGATCTTCATACGACGCCCCATCATGACAACGCTCGTCATGATGGCAATTCTTCTCATTGGCATTGTGGCCTATAGATCCCTTCCTGTCAGCGATCTGCCCAATGTCGATTTTCCCACCATTCGCGTATCAGCCAGTCTTCCGGGTGCAGGCCCGGAAACCATGGCTTCCGCCGTCGCAACACCGCTTGAGAAACAGTTTTCGACCATTGCTGGCCTTGATTCCATGAGTTCAACAAGCGCCCTGGGAGTTACTCAGATCACCCTGCAATTCAACTTAAGCCGAAATATCGATGCGGCGGCACAGGACGTTCAAACCGCCATCGCTTCGGCAACACGCCTGCTTCCCCAAAATATGCCGACTCCCCCGACCTACCGTAAGGTGAACCCGGCGGATCAGCCTATTCTGTATGTTGCTTTAAGCTCTCACATTGCTCCGCTTTCGGTGGTTGATGAGTATGCGGAGACGCTGCTTGCACAGCGCATATCAATGATAGAAGGTGTTGCGGAAGTCAATGTTTACGGGTCACAGAAATATGCAGTCCGGGTCCGTGTCGATCCGCAAGCCCTGGCGGCACGGTCTATCGGGATCGATGATGTTGCCAATGCCGTCCAGTCTGGAAATGTGAACCTTCCGATCGGCACGCTCTGGGGAGCGAATAAGGCATTTACCGTTCAGGCCTCGGGACAGCTGATGAATGCGTCTGCATACCGTTCGTTGATTGTGGCCTACCGCAACGGATCGCCTGTGAGGCTCGGGGAGCTGGGCACGCCGGTAGACAGTGTCGAAAATGACAAGGTAGCCTCATGGTTCAACAATGATCGTGCCATCGTGCTTGCAATCCTGCGTCAGCCTGGTACCAATACGGTGGCCGTTGCGGATTCCATCAAGAGTATCCTCCCACGGTTTTGGGCAAGCATCCCTGCATCGATGAAGCTCAATGTCCTCTATGACCGGTCTGTATCCATCAAGCAATCCGTCAGGGATGTACAATTCACCTTTCTGCTTGCATTGTTTCTCGTGGTCTTCGTCATCTTCCTCTTCCTCCGGAATGTTTCTGCGACGGTCATACCAAGCCTTGCCTTGCCCATGTCCATCGTCGGAACATTTACGGTCATGTACCTGGCCGGGTTCAACCTCGACAACCTGTCGCTGATGGCCCTTACCCTGTGCCTCGGGTTTGTCGTAGATGATGCCATTGTCATGCTTGAAAATATTGTCAGGCGTATGGAGCACGGAGAAGAAGCATTCGAAGCCGCTCTTAACGGATCCCGGCAGATCAGTTTTACGATCATTTCAATGACCCTCTCCCTAGTTGCCGTTTTCATTCCTGTGCTCTTTATGGGGGGAATCGTCGGAAGGCTGCTTCATGAATTTGCCGTGACGATTGCAATCGCCGTGCTCATATCCGGGTTTATCTCCCTGAGCTTGACCCCCATGCTCTGTAGCCTCTTCCTCCGTCCGGAGATGGGGAGAAAGCATGGCCGCATTTACATGATATCCGAACGCTTCTTTCAGCGGCTGCTGAATGCGTATGAAAGGAGCCTAAAATGGGTTTTAAAGCATCGCTTGGCCACCCTTATCACCTTATTCATATTTCTGGCGGCAACGGTCTATCTCTATATCGTCATACCCAAGGGTTTCCTTCCCAGCGAAGATACGGGGCGGGTCATAGGCGCAACAGAGGCGGCGCAGGGGATATCCTTTGAATCGATGGCAAAGCACCAGATGAAGGTTGCCGGTATCGTGAAAAATGATCCCAATGTCGATATTGTCATGGCGAGTATCGGGGTGTCAGGCTCTAATGTATCGCCGAATGCAGGTAACATGCTGATACGCCTCAAGCCAAGGAATGAGCGCCAGCTCAGCGCGGACCAGTTCATCCAGGAACTCAGGCCCAAACTTGCCGCGGTCCCGGGGATCCGTGTCTATCTTCAGAACCCGCCGCCGATCGTTGTCGGGGGCGTTCAAACAAGGAGCCAGTATCAGTTTTCCCTTCAGAGCCCGGATATCGAGCCGCTTTATAAATACGCACCGCTACTCGAGGCAAAGATTAGACAATTGCCGGGATTTCAGGATGTGACGAGCAATCTTCAAATCAAAAACCCGCAGGCCATGATCAACATAGACAGGAACAAGGCTTCCGCCGTCGGTCTCAGCGCAGGCCAGATCGAGAACGCTCTTCAGAGCGCATACTCGTCCTACCAGATTTCAACGATCTATGCGCCCAACAATGAATACCAGGTGATTATAGAAATCGATCCGAAATATAGCAGGGACCCTTCCGCCCTTTCACTGCTCTATGTGCGTTCAACATCGGGGAGCCTGGTTCCCCTCAACACGGTGGCAAATGTGGATTGGACGGTGGGGCCGGTAACGGTCAATCACCTGGGGCAGTTTCCTTCGGTAACCATCTCATTCAATCTTGCGCCGGGCAAGTCTCTCGGCGATGCCGTGAACGATGTGCAAAAGGCGGCCCAGGGTATAGTGCCGTCGACGATTACAAGCAGCCTCCAGGGAACCGCGCAAGCATTTGCATCGTCCATGACAGGATTCGGCATCCTGATCTTGGTGGCAATATTGGTCATTTACATTGTGCTGGGGATCCTTTATGAGAGCTTCGTTCATCCTATAACAATCCTTTCGGGGCTTCCCCCTGCCGGACTCGGTGCGCTCATCACACTGATGATTTTCCACATCGACTTGAACCTGTATGCATTGGTGGGCGTCCTCATGCTCATAGGGATCGTAAAGAAAAACGCAATCATGATGATCGATTTTGCATTGGAGGCGGAAAGAAAGGAAGGAAAGAAGCCGGAAGAAGCGATTTATGAAGGGGCCGTCATCCGGTTCCGGCCCATCATGATGACGACGATGTCAGCGCTCATGGCAACATTGCCCATAGCCCTGGGGCTTGGAGGGGGCGCCGAATCCCGGCGGCCGTTGGGGTTGGCGGTTGTAGGAGGGCTTATCTTCTCGCAGACGGTAACCCTTTATATGACTCCTGTCATATACATCTATCTCGATAAGCTTCAGGCATATATGAAAAGAGTTTTTGCACGTTTCCATTATTCCTGAATACGATAGGAATAATAAATGTTTTCGATTCTCAGGCATAAAAGCCAAGGCGGAATATGGGAGCAATATCTATGCCTGCTCTCTGTATTCCTGCTTACAGGTGGTTGTTCCGCCCATCATGGACCTGTCCTCTATCCAAATGCACACCTCAAGGCAGTCGGTGAGGTGCAGGCGCAGAAGGACATTGCAGAATGTGAACAGCAGGCGGACGCCTATGTCAAATCGAATCGCGGAGCCAACATTGCGAAGAGTACTGCCGTGGATGGAGCCGGCGGAGCGGTAGTTGGAGTTGCCGTGGGAGCTATCACAGGACATCTTGGGAGAGGAGTTGGTGTGGGAGCCACTGCCGGTGCAGCGGTCGGACTCGTTAGAGGCGCAGGTAGGGCCTCCAAGCCAGGCCCAATCTATTAAGAAGTTTGTCGATGGCTGCCTGCGGGATAAAGGGTATGACTCCATTGGGTGGGAATAGTGGACATCATAAGGTATTCAATTCTGACAGATCTACCTGATCAATGCGATCCGGACGCCATCCGGGCTTATTGTCTTTGTCGATAAGCCGCGCACGAATACCTTCAAGGAAATCCGGATGCTTTGTTATAAATTGTATGGCACGAAAGTCCATTTCAAAGACTTTATCGATAGGGAGATGCTCATTATGACGTAGGAGCTTCAGTGTCAGGACCATCGCAGTAAGAGATTTTTCATGGAGGCCCGATAGTATGCCTTCACAGGGGGCCAGCATCATGCGGCAGCTTCCCAGGGATTCGATGATTGCCTGCAATGAGGACCGCCCTGCAAAATATTCTGCAACCCACCGATCCATATCCGAATTTTCAGGGATGGATGTTTCAAAATAGTTTCTCACTTTTTCCTTCAAGTGGAATAAAAAATTCTTTGGTTTTAAACCTTCTTTAGACTCGAGTGCCTCTATAGTCCCAATCAGATCCGGGACGGTATATGAAGGCGCTAGGTGGGTAGCCAGACCCAGACGTACGCATTCAGATCCTGTCATTTCATAGGACGTCAACCCCAAATATTCCGGATAACCGGGAGGGCATTTATTGAACAGCCAACCGGTTGCGCCAACGTCAGGGAAAAACCAGATTTTCGTTTCAGGCATGGCCATCCTTGTATTTTCGGTGGCAATGACCCAATCAGCGCCGGCTGAAATGCCAAGTCCGCCCCCCATCGGAATGCCATTGGCTATTACAACTACCGGTTTAGGGAATTGGAAGATCATCAGATCAAGCTTATATTCTTCGAGAAAGAAATGATAGACATCGCTCATGTTGTTGTTCTGGATATCGCAGGCTATCTGTTTAATATCACCTCCTGCATAAAACCCTCTGTCCCCCAACACATAAAAAAGAACAAGATGACATCCGTCATCCTCAAGCGCTTTATGAAGGTAACCGGTTATCACTCGGATCATCTCAAGATTGAGACTGTTCAGGCTATCCGGACGATTCAGGATAATCGACATAACCGCTTCACTGCGGTGCATAATCACGACAGCTGGATTTGTCCCATGCTGATTCATTGTCCCAATCACTCATCATTAATTGATAAATGTTTACGGTTCATTAATCATTAAATATATCCCGGATAATCGGGATTTGCCATAATATTTCCCCGGCTTATGATAGGAATTTCCTACCAATCAACTTACAATTAATCATCATTGCCATGTCCGTACCAATCGTTTACGTTCAAACCTCAACTGATTTTACACGGAAAAATATTTAGTGCCAAGACAACCATGCACACAAAGAACATCATTGGAGGTATAACAATGACTCAAGATGCTATGGATTAGGGATGGCAAAGGATTCAAGACCGCGTGGAACAGATCATGTCCAAATATCTCAAGGGGGGATTGCATGAAATAGAACACAAACCGGGCGATGTTTGTCGTTTGCTGGAGAGCCGGGAGTACCAGCAGGAAGATAATATGGGAAGGTAACCGTTGTTAAAAGGAGTCAATCATGCTGATAGTTGAAGGTCTGCAGGTCGAGATCGGCGATAAAAGGATTTTAAAAGACATCGATCTGGAAATAAAAAAAGGGGAAACGCATATCCTGTTTGGTCCAAATGGATCGGGGAAGACCACCCTGCTGATGACTATCATGGGGTACCCGCAATACACCATCACAGGCGGAAAAATCATCTTTAAAAGCGAAGATATTACCCACATGCCCATCAATCAGAGGGCAAGATTGGGAATCGGTA
Organism: Syntrophales bacterium; assembly: GCA_050011475.1. GTDB lineage: Bacteria > Desulfobacterota > Syntrophia > Syntrophales > JBEKJA01 > JBEKJA01. The sequence continues at coordinate 1,314 of JBEKJA010000051.1, read as the reverse complement.
TGTCTTATCAGCGTCCACCCACCATTCATGGGTTGAAGACCAGACAGATGGTACAAATCTGCGGACGGGATGAAAAGGATGTGTCGGCCCTTGCACGGAAAGTCAATTTTACGGATTTTCTTGAGCGTGACATCAATGCCGGCTTCTCCGGTGGAGAGATCAAGCGCTCTGAACTTCTGCAGCTCATGGCCCAGGATCCCGATCTGCTTCTATTTGACGAGCCGGAATCCGGCGTGGATTTGGAGAATATCTCCCTGATAGGAAATACCATCAATATGCTCCTGGAACGTGACTTCAAGGTTGTTCCGGACAAATCTCATAAAAAGCTGCAGGAGGAAAGAACCAAAATGGGGCTCATTATTACGCATACTGGGTTTATTCTCGATTATATGACAGCGGATAAGGGGCAGGTTCTTTATGATGGAGTATTAAGCTGTAAGAGCAATCCACAGGAGATATTCAAGTGCATAAAAGAAGCAGGATATGAGGAGTGCGTACGATGCACAATATAATGAATGAGAAGGCGAAACAGGCAAAAGATAAAAAGGCATCCATCGGGCCGGATATCGATCTTTCTTCCTTTACGACGGAGCCGATACAGCATCCGTATCTTGAAGATCTTACAAAGCTGCCGGAAGAGGACCGGAAGAGAATCATTCAGGCGGGTGTGGACGCCAGTGAGAGCAACCGTTCCGGGACCTATCTGCAGGAGGATACTTCGGTTCTGCATGCGATTTCACACCAGGAAGGCGTCGAGGTTCTCACAATCAAGCGGGCCCTGAAAGAATGTGACTGGATTCACGATTATTACTGGAAGCTCGCATCCGTCGATACGGATAAATACACTGCAATGGCGCAACTCAATCTGCAGGACGGCTATGTCATACGTGCCCTGCCGGGGAGTAAAGTTATTTATCCTGTGCAGGCTTGTTTGTATATTCACAAGGAGAACCTGGGCCAGTACGTCCACAATCTTATCATTGCTGAAGAGGGGTCGGAACTTCATGTGATTACTGGATGTGCTACAGCTCCCAATTTGAAGAGGGGCCTGCATGTTGGAATATCGGAATTCTTTGTGAAGAAAAACGCCAAGCTGAGTTTCACCATGATCCATCACTGGGCGGAAGAAATGATGGTGCGTCCCCGTTCGGTCGGTATGGTCGAGGAAGGGGGACTATTCCTCAATAACTATATCTGCATGAAGCCGGTAAAATCTCTTCAAATGTATCCCACAACGCATCTGGTCGGCAAGGGTGCCGTTTCACGATTTTACAGCCTGCTTGTGGGCAGCCTCGGTTCGGAACTGGATGTTGG
>JBEKJA010000050.1:0-11345 GCA_050011475.1 Syntrophales bacterium | reverse complement strand
GATCAATGCCATTATCAGTTTACGGTAACTGCGGGTTCGATCTTCCATGATTCCCATTTGCCCTTGTGGAAATGGTTTCTGGCTGTCTATCTCATGGCTGAATCTAAAAAAGGTATCTCTGCCAATCAGATTAAGCGGAGCCTTAAAATCAGCTATAAGACAGCATGGTATCTCTGCCATCGTATTCGTGAGGCTATGAATGAGGTTCATAAAGAAAAGTTGCAAGGCACGGTAGAAGTGGACGAAACATATGTTGGCGGAAAATATGATGAACGAAGAAAACGCGCCCGTTACAGGAAACAACCCGTTATCGGATTGCTTGAACGGGATGGGAAATTTGGGGCTAAGACGATCCCAACGAGAGGGGCAAGGGTGCTTGTCAGTGTGGTAAAGGACCGTGTTAATAAAGGCGCAACCATTATGACGGATGAGCTTCCGGCTTATAGGGGACTTAATAAAACCTTTAAGCACGAGAGCGTTAACCATCACAATGATGAATGGGTGCGCGGAAATGTCTATACAAATGGCGTGGAAAGTGCGTGGTCTTTGTTTAAGCGGTCTATCGTTGGTTCCTATCATCATATCAGCGTGCAACATATGGATGCCTATATTCAAGAGTTTGAATGGCGGTTTAATGGCCGTAAAAATGAATATCTGTTTCGTGATACACTCATTAGGTTGCTCAATACGCCAACGATGGAATTTAATAAACTTGTAGCAAAAAGTGCTTAGATATATTCTTTTATTGACGAAATATATCTCCACATTCCGACCTATTTATAAGTGGAATTGCATAAACACTAAAATTTTTATTGCTTTGATGGCCATCATCTACCGAACGAAAATACAAAGAAGCATTAATTGGAATTTCTCGAAAGTTAATGTCACCAACTTTTTTATGAAACTCTTTAATTGTTTGGTAACCTGGGTCATTAGATGCAAATAAAAACCATTGAACGCACCCACTATCTTTTAGGGGCCAATTGAGAAGTATTTTCTGCCACGAGTTTTCAGGAATGATATTCGTGCCAAATTTTTTCAAATCAAGTTCTTTAGGTTTAATGTCGCGGTGGAAATATTGTTTTCCATCAATTGTTTCGTTTATAAGCATAACGTTAGAAAATGGGTATTTTTCTGAACTTAAAGACAAATGAGATATAAATATTTTACGCTCTCCGGGATTATAGATTACGATTTGTTCTTTAGAACAGTAATTAACAATATCCAGTGAGTCTCCTAGAGGATGTTTTGCAACTTTTTTCTTTGATGGTGATGTTGATTCTCCTTTTGCCGGTAGCGGTGCTCCCCCTTTTTCAAGGCCCTTATCTACTTTTTCTGCTTGGTGCATTTGCGTTTTTTGTTTTAGGTTAGATTGACCCAATACCCAGTTTCCTAATTGGATGAAGCCCACTGCTAATAAAACACCAAGGATAGATAAAAACACAAACCTTCTCAATATCGATAAGGCTTTAATCCTCTTTGATCTTGCAATCAAAACAATAGTTATCAGCCAAGCACTGCCAAGCGCTAAAGCAACTACGATTGTAATAACATTAGTTGTAACTAATACCCACAGCACGAGACAAACAACCCCCAGAAACCCGGGGTGACTAATAATGTCAGCAAGTAAAGACAAAGATGACCCCGAATATGTCTTGATTTGATTATAGAATATGCTAATTTTCTCTCGCATATTACCATACTATCACCATGCTATCTTTTCGTCAAATATATAATCACGAATTTGCCGACCTGCATTTGAGATAATGAACCTGGTTGCTCCGAAGTCCCGCAACTTCGTAAAGAAAATTTTTGCTGAAGGGATACGGGGTGATCGCAGTCTATGTGAGTTTAAATTCAGTATTTTGCGAAAGGATGGCCGTATATTTGAATGTGATACATTGGTCATCTTTATACCATATAAATGGGGCATGGCCATTCAAGGGACGCTATGGGAAGCGATGACACAAAAAAATATCGATTCTTCACGGGAAATAATAGAAAGGATTGAAACGGCCGTAAGCATCTGAATCTGCCCATAACAAGCTTGAGGGTATTATTTTAGGCCCCTGTCTCTGATACTCGGAATTCAGCCCCCCAGTAGTAGACAAATAAGGATGATTAACGGCATGGGTGCTCTTTACGGTACTATACGTATAAAGAGGTATTTTGCTATTGATTACAGTACCTTGCTTATCCATCAACAAAGTTGTGGATAAGCCTGTGCATTGCATTGTGGGTAATTATTGTAAGTCTATTGAAAACATGATTTTACACCTCATTGCCCAAAGTTTGAGCATGAAAAATAATATAATAAAATCAATATGTTAAAAAGTAGAAGGGCTTTGCTACTACTTATTTGTCTATGGTTACTATAAATCATCAACACCATGGAAAATTCGTGCCAGTCAAGCATTGGTATCACAATAAAATTAATCGGACACTATCCTTTTCCCCATTACGCATCCGAAAATACGAAACAGCGTGCGATATGAATCCCTCTCCCTTCTATATGCATCAAGAAAGGGTTAGGTATATTTTTACTTTTGTAGTAGATTTCGAATGAAAATCGTTATAGCATAAACATAACGACATTTTAATATGAGTCCCAGACCCTTCAACCCTACATGAGGGTATTATGGACTGATTGTGGAAACCCCGTTACTCGAAAGATAGCGGGGTTTTGTTTTTTTAAGAGGTTAATGATTATGTGTGGAACATCTGAATACGGAGGTGAGATATGGAAGAGCTATCTATGCAAAGACCGATTATGAAAAAGGCCTCCTATTGGGGGAGACGCGCTCCCCTTTACCTTCTGAAAGATTTGAATTGACCGCTGGCAACCCTGGAGGTCTTCCAGGACATGACATCGAAAAAGGATGATATTCTTCTGAAAGCTGTAACTGGGCTAGAAGGGGGTGTGTAGCAAGTGGTTCAACCTGCGGAGTGGTGACTGGTGGTTCTTTAGGTCTTGCGCTCCAGTATTATGAAGAGATTAAAAAAAAGGACGCTTCTGCAGAAGTAGTGTTGCTCAACATGGTTGGAGAGTACGTCCGCTGGTTTGAACAGACCTATAAAACATCTCTTTGCAGAGAGCGAACGGGAGTCAACTTCTATTCTTTGGGAGGGCAAGTCAGGTACTTCCTTCTTCCTGATAAGGTTATAAAATGTTTAAGTCATATCAGCGGAGCTGCTAAAAATCTCCATAGTAAGGCAAGCAGTCTTCGTCCTATGTCCGATAGCAACTCGTATCCACACGCTGTTCATTGTGCTCGCGATGTTCTTACCGGAATACGTGAGCAGACGGGTACCGGCTACTCCTTACTTGAAAGGCTTTCGGTCGTGTTTGACGGTGGACTGGGATTTCAGGGGAAAATATGTGGCGCTTTGGCTGGTGCGATAATGGGGATAAATCTCCTGCTGGGCTACGACATTCGTAAAATGAGTTATTTACAGACATTGGATGACTTCCTAATCGGACATCTCGCTCTCTTGAAGAAAAAACCAACGGATAAGAAAGAATCGTTTGCTATTGGCAAAGAAATTGTCAAGAAATTCAAGGATGAATCAGGGGCTCTTGAGTGCAAGGATATTACAGGAAGAACATTTACAGGATGGAACGACTTTCAGGAATGTATAGGCACCTCGGAGAAATGTCATAAATTGATAAAGCTGATGATAAAAGAAGCATCGAATGCAATTCAAAAATGATCGTCAAAAACATTATCTTTTCATTGTAGATTCCATATGAGAGCGGGGTTTTGTGTTTCTGAAGCATATGAAAATAAGGAGGGAAATCAGATGGCACGATCAAAGGAGAAAGTACTTGATACCGGTGATATTTTCCCCGCGTTTGAATTTAACACAACAGAAGGAGATAAGATTTTATTACCCCGTGACTTGGGTAATAAATGGAATGTTTTTCTTATATATCGTGGCTATTGGTGAGCTTTCTGCCGTCAACAGTTAGTTGACTTTGAAGGCAGGATCGAAGAATTTAATAAACTTGGTATTCAGATTATAACTGCCTCTGTTGCTTCTCTGGAAGATGCACGTAAAATGAAAGAAGAGGCAAAATTAACGTTCAAGATAGGATGGGGGCTTAACGCACAAGAAGCATCAGCTAAAACAGGTGCTTATTTCGATGACAAAAAAAATTATATTCATGCAACGGGTTTCGTAATCAGCCCAGAAGGAAAAATTATAGTTGCATCATATAGTACAGGAGCGATAGGGCGTCTTACCGCATCTGATGCTCTTGGGTTAATTCTATATCGTATGAGTATGACAAGTTTATTGCGATGAGAAAGGTGACCGGTCCCCGATTTTCTAACCGCCCCTGCCACATGAGGTAGTCCCTCTAATGTTCAGACAGCTCCCATCAATCCGATTTTGGCTTTCCCGCTCCCATGCCGGAGAAGCATTCTTAATCTGTGATTCATTCATATTTGTGTAACTAATGGCGGGGGTGTATGCGATTAGAGGCGTCTGGGAGGGCCAAGGGGAGGATTTGAAATGCAAACTTTAACCACTTGGGATGGGAGAAGCAAATTCAGCTACACCGGCTCTGTTGCTTACGGTCTTATGATTACATATGGTAAGGGTTTTTCTGTGACGATATCAACGGTAGAATATAAGGCATTACTCAAGTACTTCCATGGCCGGACGGTTGAAATTGGCACATCACGCACTAATCCGTCTCGTGGTAGTGTTGGAGAATGGCTCATATACAACGTGACAAAAACAGGAATAGCCTCCTATATCGAGCCAATCTTAATCAATGCAGGATATGCAGTCAAAGCTGGTAAGACACAAATCAAATTCATTTAGTCCTTATGGAGGCGTCTGGAGTGCCAGAGGGACGCCTGATACATTGCTGTCCGCTGAAAAGGGATAGCCGGGAATAAACTCCTTCCTGAAAGTGTTACACCTAAAAGTTTCATCGCTGTGATAGATTTCAGATACAAATCGTGATAATCAAAACGTGAAATGGCAAATGTGTCCCCTGTGCAAATAAGGAGGGAAAACAATGGACATCAATGAGGCCTTGTTGAACTTCGTCAAGGATGCCTTGGTGCGCTGCCTTTCGCGACCCCAGATTGAAGACGCCTTACTGAAGGCGGGTTGGAAATCAGATCAAGTAAAAAGTGCACTTACTGCTTTTGCTGAGATCGAATTTCCGATTCCGGTGCCGAGGCCAAAGCCATACCTCTCTGCACACGAAGCGTTCATGTACCTCGTCCTCTTTACAACCTTATATATCAGCGCTTACAGTCTTGGAAGTCTGATCTTCCAGATCATCAACCACGCCTTTCCAGACCCCGCTGCGCCCGCTCGTGTTGCTGAGAACACACCGCAGACAATCCGCTGGGCACTTGCATCCCTCATCATTGCTTTTCCGGTCTTCCTTTATGTCTTCCAATTGCTCAGCCGTGCAGTCAGGCGCGACCCCAGCAAACGTACTTCAAAAGTCCGCAAATGGCTGACATACATGACGCTGTTTATTGCTGCCATCGTGATCATAGGTGACCTAATAAGCCTCATTTACAACTTCCTTGGTGGAGAGCTTAGTGTACGCTTTTTCCTAAAAGTATTGACGGTCGGAACTATTGCTGGCGCGACCTTTGGATATTACCTGTGGGATATACGCACAGAAGAATCGGAGAACAAAGCATGAAGGGGCCAGGGAAAGGTATTTTCGTCGCCTCAGTTGTCACGATAGTCGTAGCTGATTTTCTAGCTGCCCTCGGTGCAAGCGGTCCCCCCCCCCTCCCCCTGTATGGGCGGCTCTCAATATCCACTTTGGGTCTCCCGCCCCCCTTCAGGGAAAGCATTCTTTTAATCTGTGATCTGCTCAGAAGAAGCCCTTGGCATATTACTGTATGCTGAAAAGTGATAACCAAGTAGGAATAAACTTTTCTCTGCACTCCTCACTATGCAATTTTGTCAAAGCATGCGATAATTTATACACTGATTGGTGATAACCTGCCGGAATGTTTACTATGTGTATTAGGATCAGCCGAAATTCATTAGAGAAGCGGTTAATTAACGTGAGATCGCACATCTGGATCATTTAGGGGGGGGTAATATGACTCTTAAAACAAAACTCACATCGGGTTTAGGATTTCTGTTCTTGATTATTATCACTCTTATAGCCTTCTGCGCCTATTATGTTGGAATATTGGGCCAAGAATCCGACAATATTCTGAAAAATAACTATTACTCAATTGTTTATTCCAGGAATATGCTTTTTGGTATTGATGACATGAAATCTTCCATCACCAACACCATGTATAATGAGGGTCGAGTCAGAACGAAATCTGATTATTATGATTATTACATGAGTCTTTTCGAATCAGGACGAGATGTATTTGAAACCAACTTAAAAGCGGAAAACAAAAATATAACAGAGATACATGAGAGAGAATATGTCGAGACACTTAACAAGGACTATGATTTATACCTGAAACTCTGTCTTCAGATGAAGGGTGGGTTAAGCATAAGTTCCGATTATTTTAATGAATTTCTGCCAGCCAGCGAAAGACTGAAGCAATCAATCAACGCTATCTATGACATAAACATGCAGGCTGTGGTACGGAAAAGCGAGTTAGCAAAACGTGATTCTTCACGCTTCACCAAATCCATGGCTATCATAGGAACACTCTGCTTGGCATTGGCGTTTTTTTACTTCTGGTATTTCCCGGTCTACATTTCCACCACTCTTAGTTATCTCTCGGAGAAAATGAGAAATTTACTAAAGAGCAGTGGTATCGCCTTTGACATAAAAACAAATGATGAGGCTTATATCATACTGCACGGCATAGGCTTGCTTGAAAACAAATTGGGCGTAAAGAAAGAGAATGCACAAAACACGAGAAACGGCGTTCAATGATCGTCTGGACAGACCCGGCCCCCCGATTTTAAACCGCCCTCGGCGTAAGAGATTCGCCCACCCCCTGTATGGGCGACCCTCATTATTCACTTTGACTCCCCTGCCCTCCTGCCGGATAAGCATTCTTTTTATTGCCCTGAGATATGTTTAGAAATATGTAACTGAAATGTAACTGTCACACCCGAAGAAACAACAAGATAACCCAAGATAACCAGAGTTTTCCTTTGTAACTATCTAATATCTAACACATTAAAAATGATGAGGAATCGCCTAATCTTAAATCTCGTCTTTTAATCCGTTGGTCGCGGGTTCGATTCCCGTACACCCACCAGCATTTCCTCTACAAGAGAGATTTTGCGGTCTATGCGCCCGGAGGGATGCGGTTGGCGTGGTTCGGCTGGTGGAGTTGACCGGAGAGGTCAGTCTAAAGCAGGTTAAAGCCTTGATATTAGCTATTTTCTCTGTTCGGTATTTTGTCGGTCCACTTAGAGGATCAGACGAAACCCAGGAGCTGATGCTGCTGCGCCCAGTCCAGAGGTAGATCAATCCGTTGAGGAGCTTTTCAACGCTGAGATCGGCAGGCTGCCGCCCCGCTAAGATACTCTCAGTAATGTCAGGGGCGAGAAAGGCGAGATACATCACCCGGGATACATAGCTCTTGTCTATTCCTTCCTGTGATACAATTTCAGCCATATTGTGCACTTGTCCGGATACCAGATCATTGAACCATTTATGGGCGCGAACAATGGTTTTCAGCAATCTCTGGTCCACTCTGGCCGGTCCGGTACCACCAATGATCAGCCGCATCTCCACTCCCCGCCGTTTTATCTGCATCGGGATATCGCGAATGATGTTTACAGCATTGGAGTCCATCTCTGGTACCATCAGCGATGCCAGAGATAGCGTGAGGCGTATCCCATCCTGCTGTAACTCCACGCGCTGGATGAATCTGTCGATTAAGTCTGCAGCATCGGGTTGTATCTTTCTGGCCGTATTGAGTGCAGACGGAATGTGGTGTGCTGCGATCCCCGATTCCTGTAACGCGGCAGTAATGGCAACATCATCAAGCAGGATCTCTGATGCTGCATGCTCATCACAATTCAATACCATGGTGATCGGGTATGTGCTGACGGAAAGATAAATGAAGGACCTGTATTTTATTTTACCTTCCGGAGAGAGAAGAAGATCAAGTTATGTTTCCATATTTCGGTTGGTAATCCTGCATATATTACTTTTATAAAATTATTTACTAGTAGGAGAAGTCGTTTAGTTAACTCTGGTGAGGGCATGTTTTTGCACAGATGAGTGTTACTTCCTGAAGTCAGCAAAATGTTAACTTTGCCAAAGATGCTGTATTTCAATACGTAATGATCACGTTTACGGCGATCCCAAATATTCTTGGCGTGAATATATTACTAAAAGTAGCTTGACCATAGAATTGCCTTGACTTTGCTACAATGGTGCATATCGTAAAGCGCAAATCAACATCATGAAAAACTTGATGAGTTAATTGGCAATAAGCCCGACTAATCGGGAACGAGACAAAAAGGACTGTGTCAAAACGCAGCAGGCAGAACGAATGAAGGTTGTGCCCGTTACAGTAGCGTATGTAGACGGGGATCATTTATTATGCTTAAGATGATGGCTGCCGGCCCGTATCAGGCCAACTGTTATATACTGGGGTGTAAAAAGACCATGGAGGGGGTTGTCATTGACCCTGGGGATGAGGTGTTGCGCATTGTGAAAGAGGTATCTAAGGCTGGTCTCAGGATCAAATATATCCTAATCACCCATGGCCATCCTGATCACACAGGCGCGGCGAAGGAGCTAAAGGGTATTATAAAGGCCCCTGTATGGGTACACAGGCTGGATTCTCCCGGACTGGGTTTCCCGCCTGATGGGACACTTTTTGACGGACAGGAAATTGAAGTCGGTACATATATGATGAAGGTGATTCATACACCTGGGCATTCTCCCGGCGGTGTATGTTTTTACGCGCCAGGCGCTGTCTTTACTGGGGATACACTTTTTTCCGGTTCCATAGGACGCACCGACTTTCCTGGAGGCGATCACAACAAACTGATTAAGGGGGTAATAGAAAAGATATTTCCCCTTGGAGACGATTTGCGTGTATATCCGGGGCATGGGCCTGCCTCCACTATAGGTCAGGAGAGACTGAGAAATCCATTTTTTAGGTGATGATCAAAAATATCATGCGCACCGGGGAGCGGCTATCGCACATTTTCATTGGAAATCGATAATCTTTCACCGCCTTGATTTCGTTTGTTTGTATGAGACATATGCAATTTTGCTGATAAGTCATTTAGAAAATTTTAGACTGTATTAAGGCGAACGAGTTCTTCCTGTATCTGAGCGGCCGGTCATTACCCCCAAAATGCAAGGTTTCTAGTGGTAACTGTTTATCTGGACTGAGCAGAACTTGATCTGACAGTGAGTGTCAAATCTGGTATTGACTTTTTCCTGAAAGCATTCAGGTGCTGATTTCTCTTTTTATAGTAGATTTCTAATGAGAATCGTTGTATTAAGCACGTCATGTATATGGTATCTAAATAAAAGTCCCCGCCCCTAACAACCCCATATGAGGGTTTTATGGACTGATGATCAAAACCCCGCAATCGAAAAGATGCGGGGTTTTGTGTTTTGAAAGCTATCGGGAGAAACCGGTCTACTCAACTTTAATTTTTGATGGAAAGGAGAACGTCCGATGACAAACATTCATAGACTTAGAAACCTGGCACCTATAGTCGCGCTGGCTCTATTATTAGTCTTTCCGCCTCTCTTGGGGGCAAAAACCCCTTTGAAAGTGAACACCGAGTGGCTGATGTTTAACGGCGGCTACAGTGCGGACCGATTTTCACCCTTAAAACAAATCACTACGAAAAACGTGGACTCACTTGTGCAGGTGGGGCGGTATGAACTGCCGGAGACAACCTCTTTCCAGGCAGGGCCAGTTGTTGTGAAAAACAGACTGTATGTAACCACGGCTACAGCAACATACGCCCTCGATGCCCGCACGGGTAAGTTACTATGGATTCAGAAATACAATCCCAAGAGTTTTGGAATCGGCACGCCTGTTCGGGGTTTGGCGTATGCTGATGGACGATTGTATCGAGGTACGCCTGATGCCCATGTGCTCGCACTGGATGCCAAGACAGGCAAGGTCATATGGGACGTAGTAGCTGCCAAAGCCGAGAATGGCGAATACTTTACGGCAGCTCCCCTTGTGTGGAAGGGAAGCATATTTTTGGGTACAGCGGGCAGCGATGTTGGAGCGGTCGGGCATATGATGGCCTTCAGCGTCAAGGATGGACAACGTCTTTGGAACTTTGACATTGTTCCATCTTCCGGTCCGGGAGCTGATACGTGGCCGTCTGACCCAAAGAAACAAAGGGCCGGTGGTGGAACATATTCATCTTATGCTCTGGATACGGATACCGGAATCCTGTATGTGCCAACGGGTAATCCAGGCCCCGACTTTTTTGGTGACTACCGGCCCGGCGATAATTTATATACCTGCTCGGTTGTCATGCTGGACACCAAGACGGGTAAGTTGCTCGGTTATCATCAATTTGTACCCCATGACGTCCATGACTGGGACATTGCTGCAAGCCCGATCCTGTTTACCTCCAAATCTGGACAAAAGATGGTCGCGGTCGGAGGCAAGAACGGCTATCTATATGGTCTGAATCGTGACCTCACAACTGTCGCCTGGCAAACTCCGGTCACAACAATCAAAAACGTGGATGCACCTATAACCCCCGAGGGCACCCGTTTCGCACCAGGAACACAAGGGGGCGTAAATTGGAACGGTCCTGCATACTCCCCGTTGGTGAATGCGGTGTATGTAAACACAAGGGATTGGGGTACTATGGTAAAGCTGGGCGGCCCTGAATCGCTTGTATACAATCCCGGCAAGATTTTCGTTGGTTCTGCAGACGGGTTTGGAGAAGATGACCCGGCTTCGGAACAATCCGGGTGGTTAACGGCAGTAGACGCTGACAACGGACACGTGCTGTGGAAATATCATGCTCCGCAGCCGCTTGCCGCAGCCGTGACGCCAACGGCTGGCGGCCTTCTCCTCACTGGCGATTTGGAAGGTAATTTTCTTGCCTTTGATGCGGTTACAGGAAATATGATTTCAAAGAAAAAAGCAGATGGTCCTATTGGGGGCGGCATCATAACATACTCAATCGACGAGAAGCAGTATATAGCTATCGCCGCCGGTATGAACAATGCCATCATGGGGACCAAGAGTGGACCTGCTTCTGTCGTCATCTATGCATTGCCAGAGAAAAGTAGCACGAATAAGCATTGGTAAGTGCTTTCGGAACCATCGGTTTTTCGCCCCATCTTCTCATTGCTGATTCCTGGGGCTTTTCCCTTTGCGGCGGCACGACACTTAGGTGCCGACCGCGAGGGAGAGCCCGACTGG
>JBEKJA010000049.1:0-11375 GCA_050011475.1 Syntrophales bacterium | reverse complement strand
CCAGGGAAAGGATATTCCATGAGCAGTTCCATTGCGTAGGCAGAAATATTCTTCACCTCTTTGCCGAATTCCCTGGAGTATTTTTCGATGAAGTGTTTCGTCAGAATCGGGATGTCTTCTTTACGTTCCCGTAACGGTGGAAGATTTATAGGGATGACATTAAGCCGATAGTATAGATCCTCCCGGAAAGATCCATCCTTTAACTTTTTTTCGGGATCCTGATTGGTGGCTGAGATGATACGGGTATCCACCTTGATATCATCTGATCCGCCAACCCTTCGGAAAGTCTTCTCCTGTACAATCCTCAGGAGCTTGACCTGTAGAAACGGGGGAAGTTCACCGATTTCATCCAGAAATATCGTCCCGCCGCGGGCCACTTCGAATAAACCGGGCTTATCTGTGTACGCACCGGTGAACGCTCCCTTCACATATCCGAAAAGTTCCGATTCAAGAAGGTTTTCCGGAACACCACCGCAGTTGATCACCACAAACGGCATATTTTTTCTCGGACTGTTCTCATGGATCGCCTTGGCCACGAGTTCCTTGCCTGTGCCGCTTTCACCAAGAATCAGGATATTGGCCGGTGTCGCAGCAACCTTCTTGATAATGCTGTAAATTTTCACCATCTCTTTGCTTTTGCCGATCATCGGCCCGAATGAAACAGCATCCTCCATGCTCTTGATAAAATCGACATCATCTTTCCGAAAGCCTTTTTTTGCAAGAGCGCTGCGTATGATGCCTTTGAGATCCTCTATATCGAAGTCTTTCTCAAGATAATCGTATGCGCCCTCTCTCAGTGCACTGAGCGCCGTTTCACCCGAGGCATATGCCGTGATAAGGATGGACAGTGTTTCCGGGGAAACTTCTTTTATCCTTTTTAGGAATTCGATACCATCCATTTTAGGCATCTTCAGATCTGTGATCACCAAATCGAACGACTCTTTCTTCAATAGGTTGAGGGCTTTTATAGCATCTGCCGATGATGCAACCTCATATCCTTCCCGGGTCAGCATTATCTCCAGAAAATCACGCATGCCCTGGTCATCGTCTACAATTAGTATCTTTGCCATCCCTTTCATACCTCGTTGGAAAATGTCTTGGAATTCTGAAGCTCCTTTTGGACTATTATCTCAGCCGGTAGGATTACCATGCATACCGTGCCTTGCTCTAGTGAACTGTCAAGGGTAATCTTTCCACCCGAACCTTCAATAATCCTATTCACTACGGTCAGCCCGAGTCCTGTTCCCTTTTCCTTGGTTGTGAAGAAAGGTTCAAAAACCTTTACAAGATTTTCTTTCGGAATGCCCATCCCCGTATCTGTAATGCATATCTCGACCCACTCATTCCTATCCCCTCTTCTTGCCCGGACCGCAGAGATCCCCAATTTTCCGCCTTCCGGCATGGCTTGAACGGCATTGAGCAGAAGATTCCACAACACCTGTCTGATCTCTGTTTTATTTGCCCTGATGATGGTCTTCTTTCGCATATCCGATGATATGATGATACTGTCCTTCCAATCCGGCATATAACGAATGGTATCAAGCACATCAATAATTACACTACGGATGTCGAAAACCTCTGATACCCCCGGAGACGGCCGTGCAAGCATAAGAAAATCTCTCATGAAATTCTCAAGCTGATCCTTGCCCCGAAGGATGATTTGCATAAGCCTTTCATCCGAGGGGCCCAACTTCATTCCTTTTTTAAGTACCTGGATGGACCCGCTGATAGAGGCAAGCGGTGTACGCATCTCATGCGCCAATCCGGATGCCATCTCTCCAATAACTGCAAGACGTCTGTTTTTTTCATACTCCTCTTCCATTTTCTTGACAGACGTTATGTCCCGGAAAATCAGAATACTACCCACTCTTTCACCTACATGATCCTTCAGAGGGAAGTGGAAACACTCCAGGACCATTTCTCCATTACCGGATTTCTCGAAAATTATTTCTGTTGTAGCCCTCGCAGGATCTTCTGCTTCTTCCTCAGCATTTCGCGAAATATCATTGAAGCGGGGAAATATCTTGCGAACATCCCGATTATCAGCACGACTGAATGGTATGCCTGTTATATCTGTGGCTGCTCTATTGAACGACTTGATCCTACCCAGGAGGTTTACCGTGACGATACCCACGTCAACAGACTCGATTATGCTCTTATGAAGTTGGTCAAGCTGATCCAGCGCTGTTTCCCTCTCAAGCAGCAGCAGCCTCGTTTCTCTTTCCCTGGCAACTACAAAGCTTGCCAGCAAGGCGATAATGTAAAAAGAGATAATATGAACGAACAACCTGGTGAAAACAAATATGGCACTGAGTTGCGCGGCACTGATTGCATCTTCACCTGTTGGAATAATAATACGGAAAAACTCAAGATCGAGCAGAAGTCCATAGGAAATCGCACTTGCCGAGGCAATGATAAACCCGCCGTATCTCTCAAGGAACAGGACGCTGTATATTATCACAAGTGGATAAAAAACCGGGTAATTGCTCTGAATGCCGCCAGTTGCAAAAACCAGCCATGTAACGATAGCAACATCCAGCAATGCCTGTATGTATACGTTGATTCTTGGACTCGAATCGAAGCGTAGAATAATTAGGTAACATCCAGACAGGATTGCAATGATGAAGATGATTTTAAAGAAATGGGCCAGTGCTTCTTCGGAAAGAAAAGCCGATCCCCAGGTTTGAATAAAAAAGGCAACAGCAAGCAGAAAGAAAGCGATACCTAATCTAAGTAATATCAGCCATCGCAGCCGGTGTTCAGTAACTTCCCTGGATTTTAAATATCGATCCATTCTAATAATATACCAAGATGACCGAGATGTTGTCTGCCCCACCATTCATATTTGCCAGATCCACAAGCCCATTAACGGCTTCATCCGGAACATTTCCTCTTTGTCCCCTTTGTTTCATGACCCGCTCAATTTCGGGATCATTGAGCATATCCGTCAAGCCATCTGAACACAACAGTAGAACATCATCATTCTGAAGGGGTAATGATCGGGCTGCCGGTAATGGCGGCCTCTCCATTCCAAGGCATTCTGTCAGCGCATTCCTTTCCCATGAATGGTTCCTTGCCTGCTGTATCCCTTGTTGATCCATGAGGTCCTGTGCCACTGTGTGATCCCGTGTCAACCTCCGGAGCTTGTTCCTATACAGGTAGGCACGGCTATCCCCCGCATGACAAATATGAGCTATACCCTCCAGGATAACTGCTGCCACAAGGGTTGTTCCCATTCCATACAGTTTCCTTTCTCTTTCGGCGGCTGTACGGATTGCCCTGTGAGATATCTGAAAGGCTTCTTTTAATATGGCTGAAATAGCATCCAGTATCGCATTTTTTGAGAGTTCCTCCAAGAGAAATGCGTGAACTACACGAACCGCCATTTCACTGGCCAATTCACCCGCAGGATGTCCCCCCAAACCGTCAGCCAGAAGAAATATGGACCGCTTTTCATCAACAAGGATGTGATCCTCATTGTTTGGACGAACCTTACCGGTATCACTTCGCCAGGCTGAAATCACGTCAAATCCCCCGTGTTTTCGTCTCGAATCTACCATTTTTATATGATCGTGGCAATGCAATCCGGAAGAAACTCCATAGAAGGTACTTTGGTTTTAAAAAATGAGGTTTCCGACTTGAAAGCAAGAAATTTTTCACTAAATAATACTTGAAGTCCCTGTATCGCCATGTTACTGATTGGCCATATTACCCTTCCTATATGGAGAAATATTCATGAAACGCATGACAAGTCTGTTGTTGATACTGAATCTGATCCTGCTGGTCCTCATCATTCCCGACATCGATGCAACTGAAAAAGTGAATGTCATTGTCCTGCCATTCTCCATACACAGCTCGGAAAATCTTGAGTATGTACGTCAGGGTGTGTGGGATATGCTATCCAACCGCCTGTCCGCCAGTGAAAAGATGCAGGTAATCGGCAAAGAAAGCGTGTCCGATTTTATCAAAAAATATGATGGGAAGGAGCCTGAAAATAAGGATATTCAGGACCTTGGCAAGAAACTCAGCGCTGAGTATATAGTTTGGGGAAGTATCACAAAGATCGGGAAGAGCGTAAGTCTTGACTGCAAACTCCTTCAAGTTCCATCCAATCGTCCTGTATTAAGCCTATCCGGCCAGACACAAGGATTGGACGATATTATCCCAAAAATCTCGGAGTTTGCACAGACCCTGATTACACAAATGATCGGTCCCCAGACTGCGACGTCTATGCCTCCTCCTCTGACCCTGCCTGTGGCACCTGCCGTAACCGCACCGATACCCAAGTCGCCGGCGGTGGAATCTCCCTTCATAAACAGGGAATCTCAGATCATTAGCAGCATGAAAACCAATCAGAAGGGCACACTGACCTCGGTAGTCAATCCAAATTTTATAAATCCTTCCCTACCTCTCGACAAGAGAGGAACATGGACAAGTCAGAAATTCCCTTATGAATTTAAGGGAATGGATATAGGAGATGTCAATAGTGATGGCAGGAACGAAGTGGTCGTTATTGACTCTCACCGGGTGATGATTTTCCAAATTACAGACAAGGAATTAAAAACAATCGATACCTATGTTGGGAAATCTTATGAAAACTTCCTGGCTGTTGATATTGCGGATATTAATCATAATGGCATCCCGGAAATCTTTGTGACCAGCATCAGCAACAAAATGCTTGATTCATTTGTATTGGAATACCATGATGGAAAATTAGTCAAAATTGCTTCTGATTTACGTTGGTTCCTGCGAGTGGTAGAGTCACCATCGGAGGGGTTGATTCTTATGGGTCAGCAACTGGGTGTAAATAACCCGTTCGACACCCCTATCTTTGAAATCACATATGAAGGCGGACAATATAAAGCCACCCGAAAAATGAAAATACCAGAAGGTCTTTCAGTTTACGGACTGGTCATGACCCGCTTGAGTCCCGATGCTGAAATAAAGATTGTTGCCCTGAATGACCTTAATCACCTTTGCGTCATCAGCCAGGTTGATAAGCCTCTCGGTAAACTCGAAGTAATTGGCGGCAGCGATTATATGAAATGTGGTGATGAATCTTATGGCGGAAGCTTCAATTCATTTGAAAGAGTCAATCCACCGCCACAAGATGACACCCAGATATATGCATACATCAAACCGAGAATAATTACATCCGATACAAATAAAGACAAGACGAATGAAATCCTTATTATAAAAAATATATCCACGGCAGGGCAAGTCTTAAAGAATGTGAAACTCTTCTCCTCAAGCGAAGTATATAACCTGGAATGGGACGGTATTGGATTCTCGGAAAACTGGAGAACGAAAAAAATCAATGGATACGTTGCCGATTATCAATTGAAAGATATTGACAATGACAGCCAGAAAGAACTTGTCCTGGCCCTTATCCTGTCTACGGGTATTTCAGTTACCGATAAGAGTGCCATTGTAGTGTATAAAATGAGTCCATCACAGACGGCCCAATAAGTAATGGAATGACCAATTGACAAGAGGAGAAAAGTGATATAAATGCCCAAATCCGGCAGAAAAAGATCTTGGCGGTGTAGCTCAGGTGGCTAGAGCATACGGCTCATATCCGTAGTGTCCGGGGTCCGAATCCCTGCACCGCCACCAATAGCAAATCCAACAACATCCAATATAGTCCAAAACCCGTTAGAAATAGCGGGTTTTTTTATTGATATTCATCCAACGAGTTTTATAAGGTTTATTAAAATCCCGCAAGTTTGGGGGCTGATAAACAGTAAAAAGCCCCCAAATAATATTACAAGCCCCCAAAAAGAGGTGTTTTCATGCCTAGAAGAATCAGGCCATTATCTGAGGTCAAAGTCCGTACAGCCAAACCGAAAGAGAATGAATACAAACTTTTTGATGGAGGAGGTCTTTTCCTTTTGGTTACACCATCGGGTGGTAAGTTGTGACACTTCAAATACCGCTTCGATAATAAAGAAAAAAAACTAACTTGCGGTACATATCCAGAAATATCCCTCGTTGATGCCAGACAGCGCCGTGAGGATGCCCGTAAATTGCTTGCCAATGGTGTTGACCCTGGCGCAGTCAAAAAAGCACAGAAGGCGGCAAGAACCGACAGCGCAGTAAACAGCTTTGAAGTGGTAGCCCGTGAATGGCATGAAAAAAACAAAGAGTCGTGGTCTCCAAGCCATGCACACGTAACAATCACTCGCCTTGAACGTGACATTTTTCCTTGGATTGGCAAGCGTCCCATGTCTGAAATCGAACCCCTAGAAGTTCTGACCGTATTGCAGCGTATTGAATCCCGTGGTGCTGCGGAGACGGCCCGTCGTATGAAAATCGTATGCGGACAAGTATTCCGCTATGCAGTGGCAACAGGACGAGCTAAAAGAGATCAGACAGTAGACCTGAAAGGTGCGCTTAAACCTGTTATTTCCGTGATTATATACTTGACACGAATATATTGGTTTGTTAATGTACTTTATGAATGCAAACTAATATTATTGTTCCGATTTTGTTCTTTATCGCTAGTCTCACGGGAGGAGGCGGTCCCGTGCAGATGATTCAAATTATTTTCCCCCATGCATCCCAAAAGCTTTTGAAAATATCAGCTATCATTTCTTTAATTATTTCCTGTATATTTTCTGTGGTGGCAATTCACCTACTTGTGAACACTGGGGAGGGACAACCAATGCAATACAAACAAATTGGGGCTCTAATCATCATGGTAATTTGTATGATTGGATTTGCATTAGGCATGCGATTATTTTTATCGGATAAAAAAATTATTTCCAATACAATAACTAAAGACGAAAGGATCATTGCGTCCGATGAGCTTCAAAATACATTAGAGGGTTGGCTTTCTCACTCCGGGTATACATTTACACAAAAAATAGATCCAGAATATGATTTTTACATGGTTGTAACCGTTCCAAGTAGGGAAAAAGATATAGGTATTGGAAGATTAAAAACACACCCACAAAATATAAGTATAGAGTCGCGTATTATAATTTGCGCAGAATATCAAGAACGAATAAAGAAACTTTCACTTACACAATTGCGGAATATAAGGATAGAAATAGATCGGCTTCGATTGGACTATTATAAAATTAATCTCCCTAACGACATATTGTTAATAAAAAGAGTTCCAATCACAAGTTCTCTTACCGAAGATACTTTTATTAAATCTATTACAGAACTGGAAGTTGGTGTGGATTTGGTTATGAATACAATGCTGAGAGATATTAACAAATAACGGTTATTATGCAGATTTCTTTATGAGCTTATTAAATTCCATTGCGGGTGTATTAAGTAACCTTATAAGTGTATCACGAAATAAATGTTCATTTCTACGGCCATTAAAACGCCATTCAAACTCTTGTAAATAGGCATCTAAATGCTTTGGACTGACTTGATGATAAGAACCTACAAGAGACCGTTTGAACAAAGACCACGCGCTTTCCACGCCGTTAGTATAGACGTTTCCCCGTACCCATTCCTCATTGCGGTGATGGACGCTCTCATGTTTGAATGTTTTATTAAGTCCTTTATACGCAGGAAGTTCATCTGTCATAACAGTTGCGCTTTTATCAACGCGATCCTTAACAATACCGACAAGTATTCTTGCGCCTGTAGTTGGGATTGTTCTGGCCTCGAATTTCCCATTCCTTTGAAGCAATCCAATTACGGGCTGTTTTTCATATGGGCCGCGTTTCCTTCTTTTATCATAATGACCGCCAACATAAGTTTCGTCTACTTCAACCGTCCCTTGCAACTTGACGTCACTTTTATTAACCTCATTCATAGCCTCTCGAATCCTATGGCAGAGATACCAAGCGGTTTTATAACTGATTTTAAGACTTCTTTTAACCTGGTTGGCGGATATACCTTTCTTAGATTCAGCCATAAGATAGACAGCCAGAAACCACTTCCACAGGGGCAAATGGGAATCATGGAAGATCGAACCCGCAGTAACAGAAAAATTATAATGGCAGACATCGCAATAATATTGATCACGATTCTTTATACGGCTTACTTTTTTCGATTCGCATCGTGGACATTTTGTTCCATCCGGCCATTTCAGGTTTTCGAGAGTTTTGCGGCAATCGTCTTCATTACGATACAGTTCAATGAGATTGACAAGGTTAATTTCCATACAAATTTCTTTCATAAGGCACCCCTCAAATGAAAAAGAAAATTAAGCATCCCAAAGACATGACCAATGATGAATTGCTTGAACATGTGTTTCATCCCAAGGTTATTAAGCACATCAAAAAGCATATTAAAGACCTTAATACTAATAAAGAAAAACGCATCAAAAAGGATAATTGAATAACTTTTGATTATATTATAACAACTATTTTTCTCGTGTCAAGTATATAATCATGAAGAATTCAAGAAGGACTACTCGGATTACTTCTCTAAATATTTTCGCTACACGATTCACTCACGAAATCTCTTGTTCTCCTACTGTTTAATTCTCTTCATTACCATAAGTTGCTTATTACCATTTGAAGGCAAGTAGTCTAAGTTTCAGAGATCAAAATCTGCCTTACCATCTGTTCCTCGCTGTCTCAGACCTTTCCTTCTTTTTAACAAGCATCAAAGTGCGAGTCTGTATCTTACTAAATATGTCGTCCAACATGTGATGCCTGGCCGTCAGGTCCATTTTTTATTGGCGATTACGAATCGAAAGCTTGTATAAATGGGCATATTTCAAGTCGAACAGTTACAGGAAGTACCAAGTGATATTTCCAGCAATCAATTGTCTAAAATTGGTTAATAGGTAAAATCACCAAATTCATTCAACAATAATCATGCATATAACCTTCAGAATAAAATTGTTGATTACTTACAAAATAGAGTATAATTATATGTAACACTAGAAGGGCTCTCCTTCAATGTGAAGGTGCCTAAAAATCTCGTCATACCTAAAAATAATTTAACCTTTTAATTTCCGAGGCACGGGTCAAGTTATTCACAATGGATCAGAATTATCACGACAGAAGTAGGAAGGAGGTCGTTCTATGCCAATATTTATGATGTTCGGGAAATATACACAGGATTCGTTAAAGAATGCCTCTGCACAGCGAACTAAAAAAGCCGTCAAGGTCATCGAGAAAAACGGTGGAAAGGTGATTTCCATGTATGCCATGATGGGAGAGCACGATTTAGTCTTTACCTTGGATTTCCCAGACTCGGAAAAAACGCTGTCCGCTTCAATGGCGTTAAATATGTTGACAGGCATTACCTTCACTACCTCGCCGGTTGTCGATGTGGGGAAATTCGATCGGTTGTTGTCCGAGGTAAAAAATATTTAATTTGAAACCGAAAAATTGCCGCTTCATATATTACAGAGCTGCCTACACAGACTTTTATTAAGATGTTTACAATTTGGTTAAAGCCTGCTTGAAGAATCAGAGCCGAACTTTATTGATTGCACCTACAAGTCCTTCATGCCGATTAAGATTAAAAGGGATCATACCTCATAAAAGCATGATCCCTTAATTCATTTGTTACTGCTGGATGATATATTTTGCAGCCGCTTCCACCCTGCGATTCTTCTGACGTCCATCAGGGGTCTTATTGCTTGCAAGGGGCCTGGAGTAACCAAAACCCTGTGCCTTGACCAGGGAGGCGGCAATCTCGAATCTGATCTCCATGACCTTCTTCACCGCTTCCGCCCGCTTCTGGGACAGGTTGAGATTGTACTTCGCACCTCCCACATTATCAGTATGCCCCTCTACCACGATGTTCAGATCGGGGTGCTTCTTCATCACGTCGGCCACGTTCTGGATCTCTTTATAATACTTTGGTTTCACCACGGCCTTCCCAGTGTCAAACTCAATCATCAGGTTTACACGACCCTTCTCAATAATCTTTTTTTCCACTTCCGTAACTGGCTCCGGTGCCTTCTTTTCCTCCACGACTGGAGGAGGCGGAGGAGGTGGCGGTGGCGCTACGACTTCAGGTTCCTTGGCCGGTGGTGGCGGTGGCGCAGCCGCAAGGAATATCTTTTCCACGAAATCAGTCATTTCGGCATCGCTTGCAAGCTTGTCTCCTTGGACGGCAAAGCCGCACTGTCCGGCTCGCGCAATCTGATTGAGAAGCTTGGCCCCTTTTTCGTCATTTCCAATCTGGACCGTATAAATGCAAAGCCTGTCGCCAAATGCATCCTTCACATTCGTGGCTGCCTTCACCAGTGCGTTCCCCATGTCCTCGCCATCCGTGAAGATGACAAACGCACTTTTTCCCTGAAGCGGTTGCAAGTCGTTGCCTGCAGCAGTGATCGCAACATCAAGCGGGCTGTCTCCGAAGGGAAGGTGAATTTTCTTGACGGTATTGTCAACCGCATCCGCGTTATACTTCGTAACTCCGTATTTTAAATTGGTTACATTAAAATTAGCAAAGTTATTACCGAAAGTCCGGAGAGCTGCCTGAAGATCCAGGTCCGGTATCGTCCGGTTGAAACTGCTTACCAGCGTCTTTTCAATGTCAAATTTTTCCTTATCAGCATAAGAATCCAACATGGAACCGGATTTGTCAAAAATGATATAGACGTTGTTGGCATTCTGAACATATTGCCCTGATTTAAGTTTGGCATTCAGATCCTGACTGCTAGCAAGCGCGGAGCCAGTGAAAAATAAAAGCAACATGACCACAAAAACCGCTAAAGAATGATACACCCCTCTGTTTTCCTTCATTTCATAACCTCCTGAATGAATTTTTTTGAGGCGCCTTCTTTTCATGCAACGTCTCTACGACATAAAACTTTTTCCTCATAAGGGTTATATGTAACTTTACCCCTCTCTTCCCAGCAGCAGCCGGTATATGACTCCACCGAGAATGGCGCCGATGACCGGTGCCACCCAGAAGAGCCAAAGCTGATGGATTGCCCAGTCTCCCACGAATAGAGCAACACCGGTACTACGTGCAGGATTGACCGATGTGTTTGTAACCGGTATACTGATCAAATGGATCAATGTCAAACCCAAGCCAATGGCTATTGGAGCGAATCCTTTAGGGGCACTTTCATCCGTCGCTCCCATGATGATCAGCAGAAACATGAAGGTCATCACGATTTCCGAGATAAGCCCGGACATAAGGGAATATCCTCCAGGGGAATGTTCCCCGTAACCATTTGCGGCGAAGCCCGCACTTAAATCAAAGCCTGCTTTCCCCGTTGCAATCATGAACAGAACGGTTGCACCAACAAGTCCTCCCAGAACTTGGGCCACGATGTAAGGCAGCACGTCCTTTGCTGGAAAGCGACCGCCTGCACACAAGCCGATGGAAATTGCCGGATTCAGGTGGCAACCCGATATGTGTCCGATCGCATAGGCCATGGTCAGAACGGTAAGTCCAAAAGCGAGCGCTACGCCAAGGAGGCCGATTCCTACTTT
>JBEKJA010000048.1:0-11442 GCA_050011475.1 Syntrophales bacterium | reverse complement strand
GCGGATGCGTGCTACTGCTACCAGAGAACCATGATGGATAAACTTTATCATATCTCCTGTAGCAAGAAAAGGCTTATCCCCTGGAACAAGCATCTCATTTCCCGGCTGGTAACCCGAGCGGATTCTTGCGGCCAAGTTCTCTTCCACCTCCACCGTGGTCGCACCGGCCAGGACATCTGCCATGGGAATGACACGGGAGAGCAACGTATCCCTCCTGTTCATCGGTGTTATTGAATCCAGCCTTATCGCAGCGGATTCATCGAAAAGACCGCTACGAATCCTTCTCAGGGCAATCAGGCATGCGCCGCAGCCAAGTTTTTCTCCTGCATCGGCGCAAAGTGCCCTGATATAGGTTCCTTTAGAGCAATGAGCGGTAAACGTAACATCCGGCAGTGAGATATCATTCACTTCGATATAATAAATATGGACAGTCTTTGGGGAAACATCCACCGGATTCCCCTGCCTTGCCCACTCGTAAAGCGCCTTCCCCTGGTACTTCACCGCCGAATATCGAGGCGGCGTCTGCTGAATGGCCCCTTCAAATTGCCTGAGGGTTTCCCTGATCAATTCCTTGTCCGTACAATGCTCGCACTTCTCAATGACCTTCCCCTCGCGATCCAGTGTGTCCGTTGTGATCCCGAGGCGCATCGTGGCCATGTAGGTCTTTGTATCATCCCCCAAAAAAGCGGCCAACTTTGTCGCCTCATTCAGACAAACCGGCAGTACGCCCGTTGCCAGCGGATCAAGTGTGCCCGTATGGCCGGCTTTTCTTGCTCCGATTACCCTCTTCACCTCGGCCACAACATCATGGGATGTTCTGCCGGCCGGCTTGTCTAAAATGACCACACCATTCATCCTGCAGTAATCTCATTCAAAATGCGCTGTTTGACACTCTCTATATCTCCGCGGATTCGGCAGGCTGCTGCATTGAGATGCCCGCCTCCGCCAAAGGCGCGTGCAACTCTTTCAATGTTGAATGTTCCCTTGGAGCGCAAACTGACCTTGAAAAACCGGTCTTCGATCTCCTGATATAGAATGGAAACGATCACTCCTTCAATGGTCCTTGGAACATCCACAAAATTTTCCGTATGCTCCGGCATGGTGCCTGTCAGTTCAAAATCACGAAGTGTCACCATCACGGACCCCACTTTCCCTTCGCAATCCAGAGACAGTGTGCCCAGAACCCTAGTAAGAAGATGTATCTTGGCAGGGGGGTCGCTCTCATAAACATGCTCGGAAATCCATTGGGGGCTTGCCCCTTTCTCGACAAGATCAGCAGCCGCCATAAGGGATGCGGCATTGGTGCTTCCATATCGGAATCCCCCCGTATCCGTCAGGATGGCCGTATAAAGATTCGTAGCCATATCTTTTGTTATCGCCCGGCCCATGGTTTTAATCAGGCGATAGAGAAGTTCCCCTGTTGAACTGGCTGCGGAGTCTATCATGGTTAATTGAGAAAAACCGCCATTGGACATATGATGATCTATATTCACAATTTCAGGGATCCTGCCAATACGCTCAGCCATCTTTCCCACTCGTTTCAGCTCGCTGCAGTCCAGCACAAAGACCGCTTCGTAAACAGACATATCATCAAGTTCCTGAACGACATACTCACTGCCCGGAAGAAAACGATAATTCCCAGGAATCGTGTCGTCATTGTATACAACTGCGTCTTTCTCCATTCCCACAAGAAGATGGTAAAGGGCCAGCTCCGAACCGATTGCATCTCCATCGAGACGCTCATGGCCGGTGACAAGGAACTTTCCACAGCGCTCAATAACTTCAATAATTCTATGCAGCATTATTGTCCCCTGTCTGTTTCAGATCCGCCAGAATGCGTTCAATCCGGCTCCCGTAAGCAAACGAAGTATCCACGGTAAAAACGATCTCCGGAACAAGGCGAAGCTGAAGCCGTCTTCCCAGCTCTTTCCTTAAGAACCCCCGGGCGTGTTCGAGACCTTCCTTCGTTCCAGGAGTGCAGGTATCATGCCCCATCTCCACGAAAAATATTCGTGCCAGGCGCAGATCATCGCTCACTTTCACGCCGGTGATCGTTATAGAACCGATGCGGGGATCCCTGACTTCTTTGAGCAGAATGTCCGACATCTCCGCCATGATAAGGTCAGCCACACGATCCGCCCGTCTATACTGCACCGTACTTCTCCTCTTCAAAACCGCTGCGGTCCATCTTGTTGGAGATGGTCACAATTTCAACTTTGGACTTTACGATCTCAGCAAGGTTAAGCTCTTCAATGAAGTTCAGAATTTTATCAACCTTTCCATTCACAAAGCCCTGTTCGTTCCCTACTACGCTGAAGCCGATGACGGCGCGCCGCCAGTTGTCCTGATCGCCGACCTCTGCAATAGAGACATTGAACGTATTCTGGGTTCGCTTCAGGATGCTGCGCAAAACAGCTCTTTTGTCCTTGAGGGAATTGCTGTCAACGATCCAAAGCTCTACTATGCCTGACCCTACAACCATCACAGCTTCCGTTCGATCTGTTCCTTGACATAAGCTTCGATGATATCTCCAACCTGGATGTCGTTGTAATTTTCGATACCAATGCCGCACTCAAAACCTGCAGCTACCTCCCGGGCATCGTCTTTGAAACGTCTCAGAGACCCGATTTTGCCATCATAGATGACAACGCCATCCCGGATCAGCCGGACCAGGGCACTGCGCATCATTTTGCCGTCCAACACATAACTACCTGAAATGGTTCCTATTTTCGGTACACGGAAAAGCTCACGGACTTCTGCCCGGCCAACAACATTCTCACGAAACTCGGGTTCCAGAAGCCCTTCCATGCCAGCTCTAACGTCGGCAATGACGTTGTAAATGATGTCATAGAGTTTGATCTCCACCCCTTCCTTTTCGGCAATCTCCACAACCCGGCCCTCCGGCCGCACATTGAAGCCGATGATGAGAGCATTGGAAGCAGATGCAAGCATCACGTCCGTTTCCGTAATGGCGCCGGTGGAGCTGTGGATGATTTTCAGCTTGATATCCTGGGTACTCAACCTGCCAAGGGCTTCACTCAAGGCCTCAATGGAGCCCTGAACATCGCCTTTGAGAATCACGTTGAATTCTTTAACGCCTTCCTTAATTCTCTCATAAAGCTGTTCCAGGGTAATCTTGGCGCTGGCGGACAGTTCGCGTTGCCGTTCCTTCCTGAACCAATAATCCGCCATACTCCTGGCTTTCTTGTCATCCTCCACTACCAGAAACTGCGTACTGACCTGGGGAACATTGGAGAAACCGATGACCTCGACGGGTATGGAGGGGCCGGCCTCATGGACCCGCTGGCCCTGATCATTGATCATGGCGCGGACCCGGCCATATTCTGATTTTGCAACAAAATCATCCCCTTCATGCAGCGTTCCTTCCTGGATGAGAACCGTTGCCACCGGACCGCGGCCGCGGTCCAGCTTGGATTCGATGATCACACCCCGCGCAGGTCTACCAGGATCGGCTTTCAGCTCGAGTACATCGGCCTGCAAAAGAATCATTTCCAGGAGTTCTTCGATGCCTGTTTTCTTTTTGGCCGACACTTCGGAATAAATCGTATCACCGCCCCACTCTTCCGGCATAAGGTTGTAGTCCGACAAGCCCCGTTTAATTTTTTCGGGATCGGCATTGGGTTTATCAATCTTATTGACAGCCACGATGATGGGAACTCCCGCCACCCTAGAATGGTTGATTGCCTCAACGGTCTGATCCATGACACCATCATCGGCAGCCACAACCAGGATAACAATATCCGTCACCTGAGCTCCCCGGGCCCTCATGGCGGTAAAAGCTTCATGACCCGGTGTATCCAGGAAAACAATATCTCTGTCTTTGATCCGTACATGATATGCGCCTATGGCCTGCGTGATTCCACCGGCTTCTCCATCTATGACATTTGTCTGCCGAATGGCATCCAACAGAGAAGTTTTCCCATGGTCCACATGGCCCATGATGGTTACTACCGGTGCTCTGGGCAGGAGATTTTTAGAGGGCTTTTCCATCATTTTGACTACTTCCTCGTATTCCGGTGTAACCTGCTCCACCTGATACCCGAACTCGGAAGCAATGAGGGTTGCCGCATCGAAATCAATGGATTGATTGATGGTAACCATCATCCCCATGCCCATTAGCTTATTGATCAGTTCACTGGCCTTCGCCCCCATCTTCTTTGCGAGGTCTCCGACTGTAATGCTTTCCATTACCCTGATCCGCCTTTTAATCGCCTTTGGGATCGTGATGAGCGTCTTCTTCATCTTTGCGGCAGCTGATCTTTTATCTTCCCGCCATTTCCCGGCTCGTTCTTCAGAATCGGCGTCCTCCCGCCACTCTCTCTTATCGGTGCTTTTCTTGGAGATTACCTTCTTACGGGATGGGGTTTCATCGATGATGAGAACCTCAACGGGTTTTTTGCCCTTTTTCTTGAACTTATCGGCCTCCGGTCTGGGAGAGGGCGTTTCAGGTGCGGGGACAGCAGCGCCGCGAATAATCTTCAAATCAGGTTTTTTGGGAATCTCTTTCCGAAGATCTGGCGCCGGACCTTTTGGTGCGGAATGCTGTGCTGCCTTTCTCTCCATCATGGGCGGGGCGGCTTTGGTAATTTCCTTGGATGGGCGTGTGGATGCTTCCGAAGGTGCTTCCGGGATCCTGGCGGCCGGTTTCGGTTCACCGCTTCCCCTCTTTTCCATGGATGGGGGCGGAGGTGAAACAATCACGGGCTTCCTCAACGGCGGCCCCTTCTTTTCGACTTCTTCCTCAGGTTGTACAGGGGAAACAGGTTCTGCTTGTTTTGCCCCGGTTACCGGCCGCGACTCGGCCGGCTGCCGGGCTTGTGGCTGGCTTGGCATGGCCTCCTCTTTTACTTCCGCTTTTTCCGGTTCGGGGGGTTGCTCTTCCGCGGGAACCACAACGGATCTGCGCCGTATTACGGTCGACTTGATTCTCTTCTCCACCGTTTCACGGGCTCCGCTGGCAGAAAACTCCCGATGAATTCTCTCGATATCGCTGTCCTCGAGCGTACTCGAATGGGACTTCACGGCAATGCCGATCTTTGCCAGGCGGGCGATCAGATCCTTGTTGTCTACCCCCAATTCCCTGGCCACCTCATAAACACGCTTTTTGGTCATGATGGAAACTCCCTATCACTCACCTGTCTTCACAGTTTGACCATACGTTCAGGCCATTCCGGTTCCGTCCGTACCGTTGATTTCCTGCTCCAATATGTTGCCTGCCTCCTTGATCCAGATGGAAGCAAGCTTATCCCCCACGCCGGGAACGGCAGAAAGTATTTCAGCATCGGCGGCAGCAATAATGGCAACACTCTTGAGACCCTCATTGAAAAGTTTCTGGGCCATCGCTTCTCCGATACCCGGAATTTTCATCAGGGCACGATATCCATCATCAGCCTGTGCCGATGCCATCGCTTCACTTTTCACATCTATTTTCCATCCTGTAAGTCTCACAGCCAGACGGACATTTTGCCCGTTTCTTCCGATAGCCAGTGAAAGCTGATCATCCGGAACAATGACTTCCATGGCATGGTTTTCATCATCAACCAGCACCCGCTCCACTTTGGCTGGAGAGAGGGCACTGCAGACGTACTTTGCCGAATCATCAGAGTACGGCACTATATCGATTTTTTCGCCGCGTAGTTCTTGGACAACACTTTGTACACGCGATCCGCGCATTCCAACACAGGCGCCGACGGGATCGATATCCTTATCCCTGGATTGCACAGCTATTTTCGCCCGTTTACCCGGCTCCCTGGCGACACTGACAATCTCGATCAGGTTTTCAGATATTTCTGGAACTTCCACTTCGAAGAGGGCCTTTAAAAAGTTCGGATGGGTCCTGGAAAGGATGATCTGGGGACCTTTGGAAATTCTCCGGACATCGACAATATAAGAGCGTATCCGGTCTCCACGCTTGTAGGATTCACGGTGTATCTGCTCGGAGGTTGGAATAACTCCTTCAGCCCTTCCCAGATTCACAATAATACTTCCACCTTCAAAGCGCTGGACGAAGCCATTGACCAGGTCCCCTTTTCGGTCTTTATACTCCTCATAGATGTTATCCCTTTCGGCATCCTTGACGCGCTGGATAATAATTTGTCTGGCAGTTTGAACAGCGATGCGGCCAAAAGTATTGGTATCGACTTTCATCCCAAGACTGTCCCCGGGCTCGGCTTCTTCATCGAACAAGGTCCTAGCATCTTCGACAGAAATCTGCATATCTGGATCGACAATCCGTTCAACGACGGTCTTGAACTGGAACACCTCGATTTCTCCGGCTTCGTCATTATAATGTGCCTCAAGCTCGACTTCGGCGCCCATTTTCTTCCTGGCCGCTGTCAACATGGCCACCTCGAGAGCTTCTATAATGACGGTTTTGTCAATCCCTCTGTCTTTTCCCATCTGCTCGATCAGACGTTTAAGCTCTGGATACATTCATCCTTCCTCCGCAATATGACTATGTTACATCCGGAACTAAACGGGCAGTAGCAACCATCGTTTTCGGTATTTGGTATACCTGTCCGGACTCTTTTATCACGAGAAACTTCTCCGGACTATCAACGAGATAATCCTCCAGAATTCCCACGAAATTTCTTTTCCCCTCAAATTTTTCAACCAGCCGAACCTGGACCCGGCTACCCCGGAACCGGAGCAGATCCTTATCCCGCGACAACGGCCTGTCCAGGCCTGGCGATGATACCTCGATGGAATATGGACCGGGCGGAATGTCATGCACATTGAGAATGTCGCCTACCTGATCGCTCACCGAGGCACAGTCATCAATGGTTACCCCCCCCGGCTTATCCATATATAGCCTGACAATCCAGCGGGATTTCATCCTGAGGCATTCCACATGGATCAATTCCATTCCTTCGGACTCCACCACCGGTTCGGCAAGCTTGCGAATCTCTTCTTCGTATGTTTTCAAGGGTTTTACTACCCATACTTTTCAAAAAAAAAGTGGGCAGAGCCCACTTCACAATTTTCACCGCGAAGATATGGTCAGCGCATAACACATACCACAGACCAAAGCAAGAAAAAAAAGGGGAAATATTAGGGGGAATATAAATGGAGCGGGCGATGGGAATCGAACCCACGACGTTCAGCTTGAGAAGCAAAAGAACTATGTAATGCGATATATTGGTATATTGTATTAATCATTTAATTTCAATAAGTTCTAGCAGCATCACCCAATCAAGTATTGACATGTTTCGTTATATGTGTCACTTATATGTCCTGTAAAATTTGGGCACAGAGGTGTGACATGCCAAACATCAAAATCACCAAATCAGCGGTCGATAAGATTCAATTCACGCAGAGCGGTCAGGTTGACTACTGGGATACAGAACTGAAGGGCTTTGGCATAAATGTCGGTACAAAAACAAAAACCTATTTTGTGCTGAGGCGAGTGAAAGGTCAACGGATACGGGTAAAAATCGACAGGTACAATGTCATCAGCCCAACTGAGGCTCGTGACAGAGCCAAAAAGCTCCTTATAAAGATGGCTGACGGTATAAACCCGAATAGTGAAAAGTCCAAAGAGCGTGAACGAGGAATCACATTGAGCAAGGCTTATGATGACTACGTGAATATTCGTAAACCAAAACGACACACGATGCGAGTTGATAGGAGCCTTCTGAAGTGCCATTTGTCAAAGTGGATTGATAAGCCTATTACCGAAATCACAAAAGATATGGTTGGTGCACGGCACAGGGAACTCCGTGAGAAAGTCGGTGACCATACCGCGAATAACGTTTTTCGCCTCTTTCGACGTATTTACAATTGCGCTAACGCTTCAGTTGATGACACTCTCCCCATAAACCCCGTCAAACGTCTTTCAGACACAAGACAATGGGCAAAGGTCGGTAGGCGTCTAACAATAATAAAAGATAGTGATTTGCCAGAGTGGTTTGAAGCTGTACAGGCTATTGAAAATCCTTTCATGCGATATTATCTGCTTCTCTTGCTGTTTACTGGATTGCGGAAGAACGAAGCTTTATCTCTTCGCTGGGACAACGTGGACTTGCAAGATAAGACGTTTACTATCCTAGAAACCAAGAATGGTAAACCACATACCTTGCCCATGAGTGATTTCATCTATTATATGTTCAGAAAACTTAAAGCTATTCGCTACAATGAATATGTGTTTCCTGCTCTCACAAAGCAAAGTAAATCAGGTCACATGGCTGAACCAAAAAGACAGGTTGACGCGATTGTAAAGTCAACTGGCATTACATTTTGTCTTCATGACTTGAGGCGAGTATTTAAAACAACTGCTCAGGATACAGTTACCAAAGCTGAGTCCGACCGTTTGACCAATCATACTAGTGGTGATGCAGGCGACGGATATATTATTTTATCGACAGAAAAGCTCAGAAAACCTATGGAACGGGTAAATAACAAAATCCTATTACTTGCCGAGCAAGAAGCAACTTGAGAAAGTGATACAATTGAATATTGGAAATTAACTCTGTTCACATATGGCTACATGTCACCATTTGAATCTTTTTGAAGTTGGTTTTAAAAAAAAGCCCTATGCCATTACGGTAACATCATCGGAGGGAGTGTTACGTTAGTTATTTTCCAAATAATTAATGAACTTCGAGATAGTGTGATTTCGATTTTTTTATTAGGGGTAGCATAAAAGGCGAATTCTGAAAGGGACTTATACTTGTAATCAAGCTTAGCAAGAAGACCCATCTTGATTTTCATC
The DNA here is from genome assembly GCA_050011475.1 of Syntrophales bacterium. Lineage (GTDB taxonomy): Bacteria > Desulfobacterota > Syntrophia > Syntrophales > JBEKJA01 > JBEKJA01. Next base: position 2,711 of record JBEKJA010000048.1, on the reverse strand, counting down.
TTTTCCGTCCAGCTTACATTACCGACCATCATAGATTCAGTATCCTGTTTAATAGAAGTGGTAGACATCATTTCATCTATCATTGGGTCAAACCTATCCAGAGCGAATTTGTTACTCAAAGCACGAAAAGGGCCATATCTTCCTTCTGCTGACATTTTTTTCAAAAAGGCTTCTCTTAATTGCGTTTTAACATTATCCTTTAAAATAGCTTTATCTATGGAGCCGACAATGCCTGCGGCATTTCCTTCCACACCATCACTTATGAGATAGTAAACTGTGACAAAAGGAGATAAAAAGACATATATACAAATAATAAGGACTGCTATAACAATTCTTAATCTAAGCGATTTCTTCATTAATCCTCCCCCTGTTCAATAAGTTGCCGGGGATAATAACATCGAATCCTCAATAATCAATATAAAAATGATATAGATAATAACGTTCATTATTAAAAAGTGAATATATAGAAAAAAACGATTGATATACGTCTATAGATAGTATAAAAATAACATAAAAAAATAGGTTTTTGTTTATAAGGGGGCGGCATGGCAAAGACAATAGCATATTTGAGGGTAAGTACCATTGACCAAGATACCAAGAAGAACAGGCATGACATCCTTGAATTTGTCAATAGTAGGGGCTTTGGTAAAGTGAAATTTGAAGAGGAAAAGGTATCCGGTACAAAATCATGGAAGGAACGCAAGATAAAGAAGGTTATTGACGAACTGAAGACTGGTGACAGGCTTATAGTCCCAGAGCTGTCAAGGCTGGGCAGGTCAATGCTTGAAGTAATGGAAATTCTGGCGTGTGCCAAGGAAAAGGGCATATCTGTTTATGATATTAAGAACGGCTGGGAACTGAACGGAACCATCCAAAGTAAAATTTTGGCAATGGTCTTCAGTATTGCCAGTGAGATTGAGCGCGATTTAATCAGCAAGCGAACTGTCGAGGGGTTACGGGCAGCGAGAGCCAAGGGCAAATTATTAGGCAGACCCAGAGGGGTGGGAAAGTCAAAACTGGATATACACCGAGAGGAAATCATAGCATTGCTGAAAACTGGATCAACACAAGTCTATATTGCCAAAAAATACAAGACCACCCAGCCAAACCTTTATAATTGGCTCAGGAAGAACGGGCTATCTGATATTAAGCCTGTGTATTAATAAATGCAGAAGTCTTGTCTGAGTGTATTCTCAGGCATTTGAGTGGATAAAAATACCTGTATTGGGGAGGCAAGGAATAAGGATGTGGCTGTATACAAATAATCTGGGCTTCTACTCGGTAGTGCACAAACCACCCTGTAAGAAAGACGAACTTTTAGTCAGGGCAAGATGCAAAGATGACATAGAAAAATTGAAGGGGCTTCTCAGTGATAAATTTAATTTCAGCGGTAAAGTCATTAACTCTCCAAAGGCAGATTATGCTTACAGGATGATAGTTCCCAGAGATATCTGGGCGGCATTCATGGCGAGAACAGCAATGGAACTTGATTATGACAATTTTAAAGACACCATTCCAAACAAAGACCATTTAAGGCACGAGGCATATTTTAGATGCTGGGAGGCTATGTATGAATGGCAGTTGAATTTGAAAAAAATTGAAGCGTTACAAATGAAGTTATTATCGTATCAGGTCGTCATAATTTAGTTCACAAACATTTCAACACGGAGTAAAGAGGAAGGTAATGATTATTAGAAAAAATAGCTACAGAATCTTTACATTCAAAGATTATTTAGAACGCGGGGGTCGAACCCGTGAAGAAGATTTATGCAATCGATTGCATAAGTAAAACAATTAAGATGAGTTATAGAAAGGTATGGTTGATAGGAATATTGACAATTTTCAAACGAGTTATTCCCTAGATTTTAAAGCATATCTAATGGGTAATAAAGTCGCCACTTTTGGCTATATTTGCGTTCATGCATTTGATTAGCCAGAAAAAAATCATGATTCAGGCCGAATTCTTTGATTAGAATGTTTGAGGCTCTCATAAATCCAGCACTTTCCATATAGAAACCGATGGACTGGTGATAAGGATAAGAATAATTTAGTTTTTTAAGCATATTAATAATCTTTCGAATTGATACTTTTTCAATTACCTTTTTATAAATATTAAAAACATTTGAAACTCCGCCACTATAATGAGGTCTGACTGTTATGTCTATTAGTGTTCTTTCAATATCAGTAGTGCGAATTTTTTCTCCCCGCTGGCTTAATATATCTATTACGCCCATATCCCCAGTAAACATACCGTTAAGGAAATAGATTTTTCTTTGCTGATAAGAAATTCTATTATTTGTAATTCTTGGTGGTCGTGAAAATGCTTTATAAATGTCCTCTTGCGCCATTATATTGCTATATCTTGGCTTTGGTTTTTGCTCAACATTCAAATATATTTCATCGGTATCTTGTTCAAGTAGGTCGTGAAAATACAGTGCAGAAAGATGGCTGTAATAGGCTTTAAGATCTATAGTTAATAATATTTCGTATATTGATTTCTTCCCCCATGTATATCGAGTAAATTTCTTATTTGGAAATGGTAGTTCGATTTTTTTTAACTTCTTCGAAGCTTCTAGAACTTCTACCATTTTCCCAATGGCAACATTTTTGTGAAGATTCATATGATTCTTAATATCAGCCATATAATCTCTTATCTGTGAGGGTGTAAAAATATCCTTGGAGCCTTTCTTGAAAAAGATGCTTGAAGTGCT